>CAZIXY010000005.1:0-32557 GCA_964543315.1 uncultured Desulfobacteraceae bacterium
CAACCAATTTTTCGATTCCTGAAAAAAGAGTCCCATGCCCTTCAAGATGCATACAATTTGGAACGTTACTAATATTTTATTAAATCTTTAAAAACTATGCCCTTTGGGCGCGGATTTTTCATTTTCTCAACCCATTGAGTCCTCGATTCCCGGATCCACGTCAGCGGCATGCAGCGTCTGGAAAAGAAGTGTTTTTTTAATGGCACCCTATTTTAATACATGTGAGGAATAATATGGAAAAAAAAGTCAAATTCATTTTTAACGGAAATACCTATGAATTGCCAGTTGTGATAGGCTCTGAGGGGGAAAAGGCTGTTGACATTTCCAACCTATATAGAGAAACCGGTTTTGTCACCCTCGACCCAGGTTACGCAAATACCGGAAGTTGCCGGAGTAGTATCACCTTTATGGATGGAAAAAAAGGAATTTTAAGATACAGGGGAATTCCGATAGAACAATTGGCGGAGCATTCAAGATTCGTCGAGACAGCTTATCTGTTGATAAACGGTGAGCTCCCCAAAAGGAAAGAGCTGAATGATTTTTCAGTTATGCTGAACGACCATTCTCTGGTCCATGAAGACATGCGCGCCTTTTTTGAGAATTTTCCGAGAAGGGCCCATCCTATGGGAATCCTTTCTTCCATGGTGAATGCACTGAGGGCATTCTATCCTGAGTTGCCTGAGAGGAGTGAAGAAGAGGAGATAAACATAACTTTTGCCCGGCTCCTTTCCAAAGTGAGAACGATGGCCGCCATGTCTTATAAGATGTCTATGGGCCATACCATGGTATATCCGAAGCACGACTTGCCCTATTGTGCCAACTTTTTGAATATGATGTTTGATTCCCCGGTACGTCCTTATGTAATCGATGATGATATTGTGAATGCCTTGAACGTCTTCTGGATATTGCATGCCGACCATGAACAAAATTGCTCAACAGCAGCCGTTCGGCTGGTAGGAAGCGCACGTGTCAACCTTTATGCGGCTATTTCCGCAGGCATAGCGGCCTTATGGGGTCCTTTACACGGCGGGGCCAACCAGGCCGTGGTAGAAATGCTTCAGCAGATCAAGGACAGTGGAGGAGAGCTTTCCCCCTTTTTGGCCAGGGCAAAGGATAGTAATGATCCTTTTCGATTGATGGGTTTCGGCCATAGCATTTACAAAACCTATGACCCTAGGGCCCGCATCATGAATAAGATCTGCCACAAGCTATTGAAAAAGTTGAAACGGAATGATCCCTTATTGGATATTGCCAAGAGGCTGGAAGAGGTCGCCTTGAAAGATTCGTATTTCAAGGACCACAATCTGTATCCCAATGTGGATTTTTACAGCGGCATTGTTTTAAGGGCGATCGGAATCCCGCTTAATATGTTCACTGTCATGTTCGCCATAGGCCGTTTGCCCGGTTGGATCAGTCAGTGGAAGGAAAGCATCGATGACCCGAAATGGAAACTCCACCGTCCGCATCAGATCTATGTGGGGAGAAAGAAACGCGCGTATCTTCCTGTTAATAAGAGAGGTTAGGGGTCCTTTTTCAGTATTCCTTCCAGGACCCCTCCGCCGATGGCCAGGGCCTTGTCCGAAATACTGTTGCAGTGATCTCGGTTGGCCCTGGGGTCTATATCTCCAATTTTGAGCCCTTTATGGACCTGGATTCCTGGCCGGATCAGGCCTCTGAGGACACCGTCTATCATTGCAGGCACCTCAATCCCTGATACATTCCCAATGATATCACCTTTTCTAACCGGGTCTCCTATGTTCAACATGCTCTGCCATCGGCCTTCTGCAGGCGCCCTGAAGACCCTGTCCGATGTAATTCCGTGGACCGGACCTGGCACCCCGGTATCAGGCTGTGCAGAACCGGTGGCCAAAAGGCGTCCAAGGTAATGGCCCCGGTTGGTTTCCACCACAAAATGGGCATCTCTTCCTGCCACAAATCCCGGCCCAAGGGCAATAACCATAGGCGCGTCATTTATAGAGGTGCCGGTGTTTTTTTTCGCCAGAATGCCGTCAACAATCACGTCAGGCTTGATGAAAAGCCTCGACTCACATATGGGATCTACAATGACAGGCAGTTTGTTTTTCTCCCATATGGAATAAATATCCCCCACCTCTCGAATAAGCAGTGCCTCTACGCCTTCCACGAGCGTATGTCCATCATAGACTGCCTCACAGAATGAGACCTTCCGCCTCACCGCCATGGGGTTTTGGATCTCAGTGATGCAAACTCTGAAACCGCATTGATGGAGTCTCCAGGCAACACCGGAAGCAACGTCACCTCCCCCTCTTACACAAACTTTTATTTCGGAAAGATTTGTTTTTCTTTTCATTTATCCTGCCCTCACTATATGAAAGGGTGTCATGCTATTCTTTTTCCGGTAATTTCAAACCAATATAGACTTATTACCAGAGATAAAGGAAGGTGTCCATTTAGAAAATCGCAAAAGTTGCTTCTAAGATCGCCATGGGTGAATACAAAGATTACCGGAACTTACTTTGTTTGACTGCCGACGGATTATTGATGTATATTTTATTAGATTGTTTGGGTCTTATTGTTTATGATGACATCCGGAGAATATTCCAATGAAAAGTAAACCAACCTACGAAGTACTCAAAAAAAAACACAGAGAACTAGAGAAAGAGGCCATTAAACGCAAGCACGCGGAAAATGCGCTAAGGGAGAGCGAGGAGCGCTACCGGACAGCTGTGGAATTCTCTAACGATGGGGTGGCCATCGTTAGGGGAGACAATCACCTGTATGTCAATAAAAAATTTGCTGAGATTTTTGGCTATGGCCGGACCGAGGATATTGTGGGGAGACCGGTATCCTTGTTCGTCCATCCGGATGACCGCGAACGTGTGGCAAATTTTAACCTCTTCAGGCAACAGAGTAGGCCCGCACCCTCCAGATATGAATGCAAAGGAGTGCGAAGGGACGGAGGCACGATCGACCTTGAGGTCTCGGCAACTAAAACGATGTACCGTGGAGAGCCGGTCTCCCTTGTCTTTTTGAGGGAGGTAACCGAGCGAAAGCTCGCAGAGGAGGCAGTGCGTGAGAGTGAGGCGCACATGCGCGCAGTTCTTGATGCATCGATTGACAGAATTCGATACGTTGATAAGGACATGAGGATTATCTGGGGCAATAAAACAACAGCTATGGTACACGGGATGTCACCGGAAGATTTAGCTGGAAAGTTCTGTTACAGGATTTTCGTCGGCCGGGATACTCCATGTGAAGGGTGTCCGACCGTAAAGGCGCGGAAAACGGGAAAAACCGAAAGGGCACTTATTCGTCAAACAAAGGTAAAGGGGGTAAAAGGAGAAACCTTTTGGGATACTTACTGCGTGCCGCTCATGGACAAAGCAGGTGAGATTGAAGGTTATGTCCAGGGTGCCAGAAATATTACCGATCAGAAGCTGGCCGAGGACCATATCCATGCCCTCACGCAACAACTGATGAAGGCCCAGGAAAGCGAGCGACAGATGATTTCCCGCGAACTCCACGACAGGATTGGCCAGGACCTTTCCACGCTAAAAATCGGATGCGACACCCTGTTTGACGACAACCCGGAAGTGACCACTGAACTGAGAAAAAGAGCCTCGAAATTATCCGAAATACTTCAAAAAACCATTATGACCATCAGGGACCTGACATATGATTTACGACCTCCAAGTCTGGATCAATTAGGGCTGGTGAGCACCGTCTATCAATATTGTGAGGATTTCGCCGAACAGAGCGGACTCACTGTGGATTTTCATTCGGCAGGTATGGATAACTTGAATCTCGATTCTAATATCGAGATCAATGTCTATCGACTGATCCAGGAAGGACTCAACAATATTAGGAAACATGCGAAGGCCAAGAATGTGTTCATAAGGCTGGTGGCTTCTTCCCCCGACGTAATTCTTCGCATAGAGGATGATGGCAGGGGTTTTCATGTAAAGGAACGTATGGCTAGAATCTCGAATGAAAAACGTATGGGACTGCGAAGCATGGAGGAAAGGGTCCGCCTGCTTCAAGGCAGGATGTTCATTCAATCCCGACCAACCCGGGGCACAAAGATTCTCATAGAGTTTCCATACGGGGAGGGAATAAGTGGCTAAGAAAAAGACCGTGCTCATTGTTGACGACCACCCGCTTTTCAGGGAAGGGCTCAAGGCCATAATTGGTCGAGATACAAGGTTTGAAGTCGTCGGTGAGGCGGGAAATGGACATAAAGGACGGCGGATGGCAGAGAAAATCAAGCCCGACATTGTTATCATAGACATATCTCTGCCGGATAAAAGCGGAATTGAGCTTACTCACGAAATACGCAGTCTTTTGGGTGAAACGCGAGTCCTGATCGTCAGTATGCACTCCAAAATAGATTATATTTCTGAGGCTTTCCAGGCGGGGGCCACGGGATATGTGGTCAAGGAATCAGCCTCTGACAGACTTCTCGCGGCACTGGATTCTGTAACAAAAGGCGATTATTTCCTCGACAGTTCGGTCTCCCACCAGGTTGTCAAAAAACTCATGGAATTTCCCCTAAAGGAAGCGAAGATAACCGATGCGGCATACGGGACTCTTACCCCTCGAGAACAAGAAATCATGAGGCTACTGGCGGAAGGTCTTTCCGGAAAGGAGATTGCGGAGAGGCTTTTTATCAGCCCTAAGACGGTTGAGAATCACCGGTCCAGCATTATGAACAAACTTGATCTTCACAGCACAATGGAGCTGGTTCGTTATGCCGCAAGACTCGGTCTTATAGATGTCGATCTGTGGA
Source organism: uncultured Desulfobacteraceae bacterium (assembly GCA_964543315.1). Classification (GTDB taxonomy): domain Bacteria; phylum Desulfobacterota; class DSM-4660; order Desulfatiglandales; family Desulfatiglandaceae; genus JAFDHL01. Next base: position 4,766 of record CAZIXY010000005.1, read on the forward strand.
AACACTGATTCCGCAGAAAAATCTCCCCTTAGCGAAACACCTCATTTTTCCTGTGCATATCCGGAATAAATCCGGGACAATTGGGTTTTTTCCCCAGAAAAATGAACCTTTCCCCCTATGGACTAAAGTGATTTAGTGACATAATATACATAAAAAATGAAGAGTCCTCACAAGGCCTGCAGGGATTATATTCGGACTTGAGTTTACGAGCAGAATGAAGGACATGTGGCAGAGACAACAGACAAAGAAAATCCAAATATGACCGGAAAGCATTTTAAACCTAAACCGAAATCCAGGGCAGCTGTCACCGCAGCCAAGGAGGGTAAAAAAAGGCAATTTGTCGATATAACCTTGTTGATAAGGAGCATTCAACGTTCTGAGGGCAACCCCGACTGTTTTGGAAAAGCAGGAAATCATTGTGATCGGCTTGATTGTGCCTGGAGGCCGTACTGTTTAGGAGAAGACTCGAATTTTTTTAAGCCGTTCAATTATTATGCTCATAAATTTTATGGAAAAGGGGATACATGAACAGAATCCTTGTCGTAGATGATGAAGAATCCTTTCAAGTACTTTATGCGGATGAACTCACTGAAGAAGGGTACGAAGTGATCACTATCGGTGACGGTTCAAAGCTTATGGAGGTTATTGAACAAAAGAGGCCTGATCTGGTCCTTTTAGACATTAAACTTGGAAAATATGACGGCCTGGATCTTCTCCAGGATATACGAAATGCCTACTATGATCTGCCCGTTATTCTGTGCACGGCCTACTATGATTTTAGATACGATCTAAAATCAATTGCCGCTGATTACTATGTCATTAAGAGTTCAGATATGCACAATTTAAAAATCAAAATTAAAATGGCCATTGAAGGCTGCAAACAATTATTGCCGGAGACTGCCTTTGAAAAATCAATGGAAATGGTTAAACCTTTGCAGGATATATTTTAATCCAGCAATATTATGAGCCCGGAATAACGGCTGGCAAATTCTTTAAAAAGCTCATGCCCGTCAAAAGCGTGGATTAATTGTCATTTTGAGTGGTGTTTGAACTGAAAGGAGGCCGGGCCATGGCATCCAATTTCAGGATTCTCCTTCATCGAAACAGCGATAATCTGCATTTGAAACTGGCGGGCGATTTTGACGGTTCTTCAGCGTGGGAACTGATAAATGTGCTTAAAGAGAAATGCCGCGGTGCATCAAATGTTATTATACATACGAGTTCTCTAAGGAACATACATCCCTTCGGGCTGGACACCTTTCAGCAGAATTTTAGCGATACGAAAAGTCTTTCCGTTCATATTTTTTTTACCGGCGAATATGCTTGCCAGATATCCCCAAAAGAAGGCTTGTGTATGTAGCCGGATTATTGAGCTTTTTGCGAGTCCGTCAAAACCTCTTTAATCTTCCGGGACAGCTGCGCCGGATTGAAAGGTTTTTGGATAAAACCATTACAGCCACGATCCAATATCCTTGTGGCTTCACCGTCTATACTGTAACCACTTGAAAGCAAAATTTTGATATTGGGATCCACTGCCTTCAATCTATCATAGGTTTCCCCGCCCCCCATGTCCGGCATAATCATATCAAGGATAACAAGATCAATGGGGGGAATACCTTTTTCTCTCCCTGCTTTGCTCACTATTTCAACCGCTTCCCTTCCGCTCCTGGCAAGCAGGACTTTAAAACCGAGGAGCTTAAGCATTTCTTCGCCGATATCAATAATCATATCCTCATTGTCCACAAGCAGAATCGTCTCCGTACCACGGACAATTTCATCTTGTACGTCACGTTTGGTACTCACCTCTTTGATACCTTCGGCTGTAGCGGGCAGATAAAGCTCTATTGTCGTGCCCTTGCCTTTTTCGCTAAAGACATCGATGTAACCCTCATGATTTTTTATGATCCCATAAACGGAAGCCAAACCCAAACCCGTCCCCCTTCCCATCTCTTTAGTTGTAAAAAATGGATCAAATATCTTTTTGCGAGTCGAGTCATCCATCCCGATGCCGGTATCCGTAACAGATACCCTGACATAACTGCCGGGCGCCATATAATAGGGTTTCACTTTGTCACTATCAAGGAGGACGTTTTCTGTTTTAATATATAGGGAGCCTCCCCCCGGCATGGCCTGCCAAGAATTTACATAGAGGTTCAGGAGCACCTGTTCAATCTGTCCCTGATCCGCTTTTACTACCCAGATGTCTTCCTGGCATTCTAAATTGATGGTTATCTCTTTTTTCGTTCGGCCAAACATCTCCGCGCTCTTCTCAATGAGTTCGTTAAGGTCAGTAGCCTTTACCTCATACTTGCCACCCCTTGCGAAACCCAAAAGTTGTTTGGTCAGATCCGCTCCGCTTTGCACATATTGCTGGATATTTTTAACTCTCTCATAAAAGGAATGCTGGGGATCAATCTCTAAGGCCATCAAGGAGGCGTTGCCCTGTATGGCCATCAGCAGGTTGTTGAAGTCATGGGCGATGCCGCCCGCCAGTGTGCCGATGGCCTCCATCTTTGTCACATGCCTGAGCTGGGACTCAAGCTTTCTGGTTTCGGTTACATCCTCATATGTGACAAGCTGATTGCTGTTCTTCAGCATTACAGCCCTGAAATTGATATCTTTTATGGAGCCGTCCATGCACCTGACCTTGAATTCCCTCGGCCTCAAGGCTCCCGGTTTCGCCTCCTTCAGATCGCTGAGCCATGTGGAGAGAACCTCTTCTCTGTATTCGGAATCAGGAAACGCGAGTTCAAACCAGGCCTTTCCTGACGGGATATCCTTTAGGGTATAGCCGAACATGTCTGTAAATTCAGGATTTAGATATTCATATGTCCCTTCAGGATTAATGATTGACATCCCAAACGGGGCATCACTGGCCAGGGACTCAAAACGTTCCTTTTCACTTTTTAAAATTTCTTCCATTTTTTTTCGATCTGAAATATCACGCATGATACCTCGAAATCCGATGGAATTGCCCCCTGAATCCTTTATCAGGGAAACAGAGATTTCGACGTATCTCTTGCCCCTGTCTTTTGTAATCAGCTCCCAGTCAAGCAATCGGGAAGGTATCCCCGTCGTGTAAACCCTGTTAAAAACCTGATAGACTTTTTTGGCAGTTTCTTCATCCATCAATTCCCGGTTGTTCATACCAATCAAGTCATCCCGTGAATATCCGAGGATTTTATGCATGGGACTATTTACAAAGATAATGTTCCCGGCAATATCAACCTCGTAATAGCCCTCTTCGATGCTCTCAAGAATAGTTCGATATTTTTCTTCGCTTGCCTCCAGTGCTTCTTTCTTTACAGTCGTTTTCGCGAGTTGATCTACCATCTCGTTGAAATCATTTGCTAACTCTCCCACATCACCGGTCATGGGAGAGGATACATGAATTTCGAAATTACCTTGATTGACTGCCTTGGTCGCCTTTCGGAGCTGTGTGACGGCACGGGAAAAATAACTGCCCATCCAGTATGCCAGGGCCAAAACAATGAGAATACCCAAACCCATGAACGCAAATCCCATTGTTCTAAAAGATTCAGTTAGACTATTTACCGTATTCATCAGGTATCGGGTCGTACCGTGAGAAACGTCCTGGGCCGCCTGTATGGAACGGGTGAATTCATCTATATAAGTCGTTGCCGCGACGCCGAATCGAACGCCGTCAGCGGTCCTTTGGCCAAGAGGGGCTATATACATGAATTTGTCCCGTATTTCCCCGTCAGCGTCTTTCCATCTGTAGTATCCATGGGAGTATCTTCCGTGCAGACTGGCATCCATGATCAACCAAAATTCCGGAAGTTTTTCGGCTAATAAATGCAGGTCCAGGTTTTCTATTTTGGGATTTTTATGAAAACGATTGACGGCGGTATCCGAATCCTGAACCGCCGTGTAACCCGAGCCGATCGGTTGAACGGCAATTTCTCTGAATTCCGGATCCCTTTGCAGTTCCTCTACCGTCATATCAGGGTGGGCTTTAAGGTATAATTCCAACTGAAGCACGACATCAAGCGCCTTGTGGCGAATGAAATTTTCGGCTGTCTGTCTCAATACGGCTTCGCTTCGCTGCCACTGCTCTTCTTGTCCTTGTTGGATCGCGCGATTTGTTTCAGCGGGGAATCGACCGGCAAAGAGGTTCATCAAGAGTGAAAAAATCATTACAGGAAGCAAACCCGCTACGAGTGTCATGAATATTAACCTGGTGCTGAATTTTTTGGGCAAAAGCCTTGAAAACTTCATAAGTAACTTCTCCGTAATCAGTCTAAGATATTATCGGCCTTCAAAATGATGTTACGCCTTATTGTGATATTCAAATTCTGCGCCTTTTTCAGATTAAGGGATAACTTTTTTATGGCAGGCAGCTGTGAGGGAATAGTTCGTGGACTTATTCCTTTCCTAACCTGGGCGATAAGATCCGCTGCCTGTCGACCGATTCCGTAAAAATCGCAGTGAACGGCCATCAGTGCACCATCTTCCACGGAATTTTCTGAAACAGTGATAACAGGGACATGATGCTCATCAGAGATAGTAATGATAGTTTTCAGATTTTTGGGTGAATCCAGGATAGGGTCAGTCGGAATGTAGATGGCATCGACTTTCTGCGCCAGTGATTGAACAATTTTTTGGAGTTGTGGCAAATACTCCTTGGGAAAAGAAATCACCAACGGGGTCCAATCGAATTCAGGGGCAACGGCAGCGGCTTCTTTTCCGGTAGCGACAGCCTGGGGCATCTCAGTGCAATAAATGATACCAAGTTTTTTGACATGTGGCAGCGCCTCTTTGGCCGTCTCAAGCTGATCCTTTACCGGAATTTTCATGCTTACGCCGGTAATATTGGGTCCTGAATCTCTATTGTCCGCAATAATGCCGGTAGCCTTCGGCGCGCCGACAATGGAAAACACAATGGGAATTTCTTTCTTCTCGGTAGCCTCAAGGGCCGCCAGGCTACTCCCTGTGCCCAAGGCCACAATCAGATCGACCTCGCTTTGGACAAATCCTTGGGCGATTTTCAGGGCCAGCGCTTTGTCCTGCTCCGCATTTCGGTAATCCAATTTCAAGTTCATTGCATCCTGGTAGCCTTTGTCCTTAAGGCCTTCAAGCAAACCTTTGTATGTTTGGTTAAATGGCTGGACTTTTTCCGTCCACTGCAAGATACCTATGTGAAAAATCTCATCTTTTGCCTTGCACCCGTAAAAGACGATATGAATCACCATTGCAGATATTATCAGGACGACAAATGCAAGGTGTCTCCTCATTGTCTGTCTCCTTTCACAGTAAAGAATCCACGCCCAAAGGACGTGGCTTTAATGAACCTCTAAAAGGGCCATGATCAAAGATAATCTTTTAAGTACAAAGTGACTAAAATGAACTAAAGTGAGTAAAGTTAAGGATTCTTACCACGCACTTAGGACATGGTTTTCGTATATACAGTAAAGCACTCGGAGCCTTTGATACACTTCCCTATACAATATATGCCCCTGTGTAGAGATTTCTACGTTTTTTATCAAGTCCTGCCCGGTCCATTTTCATGGCAAGAGGCAGATAATCTAATATGTCCTGTGCCGTTAGTCCGTCTTCACCTTGATTCTCGGCTGCCAGATCCCCGGAAAAACCGTGCATAAATACCCCTTTTCTTACGGCGTCCCGAGCGAAAAGACCAAGGCCGAACATGGCTGCAATCGTGCCTGTCAGCACATCTCCTGATCCTGCCGTTGCCATACCGCAATTCCCTGTCATGTTTATATAAACCTGTTCACCCGGGTATCCTATCAGCGAATGAGCCCCTTTTAAGACGACAATTGAGTTCAAATCCCTTGCAGTTTTTTGAAGGGTATCTATTTTGTTTGCTTCAATTTCGGGAACACTCATACCGGTTATTCTGGACATCTCGCCCATATGGGGCGTCAGTATGGTTTCCGTTTTTCTTTGTTTAATAATCTTCAAATCATTACACAGGGCCGTAATACCGTCACCATCCACGAGCAGCGGTTTGTTAATGTCCCTCGTCAATTCCATTGCCAGTTTCCGGGTTTCCTCGTCAAGGGACAGACCCGGCCCCAGTACCACCATATCCATCTTCTCTGACAGCTCTAACAGCTCAGCCTTGTTTTCCAAGGAGATGCTTCCAGAGGCTGTCTCTTTTTGGGGAACAAAGACAATTTCGCTTCCTTTATTGGCGATAAAGGGGATCATAGAAGCAGGAGCTGCGAGCCTGGAATACCCGCCTCCGGCCTTCATAAAAGAAAGTGCCGCAAAATAGGGCGCTCCGAAGTAACTGGCTGCACCTGCAATAAACAGCACCTCTCCAAAATATCCCTTGTGAGCGCTTTTGGCCCTGGCCGGAAGTACTAAAGGATCGTTAGTCTCTATTTTTATTGAATCCGTTTCATAAATTGATGGTGGAAAAGATATGTGTGTTACAAAAAGTTTCCCGCAGAGTTCATATCCCGGGAAAAGCATGTTGCCTATCTTTGGAAGGCCAAAGGTAACTGTATAATCCGCTTTTACGGCTCTGCCCATCACCTTGCCTGTATCTCCATGGACCCCGGAAGGGATATCAACGCTGAATACCTTTTTCCCGCTTTCGTTGATTAGTTCGATGACTTCCGCATAGAGCCCTTCTATATCCCGGGTGAGGCCCGTGCCAAAGATCGCGTCAACGACGGCGTCTGAATGAGAGACATCCATTTTAACAGACTCAATGGATTCGATCTGCCGGATTTCAAAGGGGAGACGGGAAATAATATCGAGGTTCAATTTTGCCGCACCTGCAAATTTCTTTTCGTCACCTAATACAAAGACTTTAACAGCGCCGCCGTTCGAATGGATCTTCCTGGCAACAACAAATCCGTCGCCCCCGTTATTTCCGACACCGGAAATCACAACAAACTTTTTGTCTTTAATCCCGTACTCATTTAATATTACTGAATAAACAGCCCCACCGGCATTTTCCATCAACAGTTCGTCATGTATGCCGAAGTCTTCAATCGCGGTTTTATCCAAGTTCCTCATTTCTGAGACCCTGCTGACTTTCATCACATTTCCTCCTTTTTAAGTTGAACATATCCCGCCCCAAGGGGCCGGGTCTGATCCTTCTGAGGCTTCTGCAATGAGGATTGATATTTTCGTGTCTGACATCTCGTATATAACATTCGTATTTAAAGCTATCAATCCATTTCTATTACTGAAGACGGCATTCAGCAGTCTGGAAATAAACAAGGGATTATTCGGCCCGAACTCACTGCCGATGGGATTCCCGGTAGCGATTCGGAGGACTTATTGAAATTGTGTCGCAGGGCGTCTTCATTTCAGGCAATCAGGAACTTTTTAAGGACACCAGATGTTAAATGGGGGTATCAATAATTGAAGTCGGATTTTGGAAGATCAGGTAGGTTTTAAACAAAACAGGACTCGGATTGGAATTCGCGGTTATAAAGAAAAGGCCCTTTTCGGCTCATATATTGCGAGCGAATAAGGGAATCCGTATTTAAGGTATTAATCAGGATTGGAAAGAAATCCAATCAAGGCCAGAATGACAATCAATAGGCCGAAACCGAAGTAAAGCGGTGTGAAATAATCAAACTTATCAATGCCGGAAACAAATAACCGTTCCCTGTTAAATCCATAGCCCCAATAAAGAGTAAAGACGTAATTGATAATCAATGCCAGTTTTATTCTTCCAAAAAGAAGCGCAAGCGTGCTGAAAACCAAGAGCAGTGATATCTGGCTTAAAGGCACAGCCAATTCAGTTGAACAAAAGAATTCCATGGGCCCCTCCCATAACCGCTATTTAAAAAATAAGGTTTCGCAATTTCTTTTGCACATATCCGCAGCAAGACAGTTATGCCTTTATTCTTTTCTTTAATTCCGAATAGATCTCATCGAGCCGAAGGATACGCCTGAAAAGAGACAAACAGATAAAGCCCATTAAACGCAGACCTAATTCAGACCCGGCCTGCGCGAACTCGGAGAGCGCCTCTTTGCTGATAAAAGCCGTCTCACAATGCGTAAGCGCAATTATTGTCGCGGATCTCGGTTTTTCATCTATCAGAGCCATTTCACCTGCAATTTCGCCCTTTTGCAACTTGCCGAGGAGTATTTCTTCGGAATTTGCTGATGATGTAACTACTTTTACCTCTCCTTCCATAATAAAATAGGCCCCGTCACCTTTGTCTCCTTCAGAAAAAATCAGTTGCCCCGCATCAAAGGACTTTACTTCGCCGTAGATTTTTTTTGCTTCAATTTGGGACAGAGTGGGGAAGAAATCCACCTTTTTATGACTGAAATCCTCCTGCAAATAATCAAGATCCGGCATCTCCCTTTCGTTGCCCTCGAAAATAAGGTGAAGCGCCCGGATGGCTGTTTTGTATTTATCATTCAAATTCCTTAATCTATCCGGTAGGATATTGTAGAGTCTGTGTATGATTGCAGAAGCGTAGGACTCGCTTTTTTTAAACAGCGTTTCAAGGGCCTTTCGGGATAATACCCCAACTTTTGTTTTGGCGGCGGCCGCCCTGATTGTTGCCGATCTTTTGATATTGTAAAACAGGCTTATCTCACCGAATATTTCACCCGGGCCCAATACAGCAACAGGGGAGTCTTCGATTAAGATGGTCACTTTGCCTTCTTTAATATAATACATCTCGTGTCCGGGGCTATCTTGTTTGCAGATAATATCGCCATTTTTGTAGATAATGTCTTGAGAAAAGATTCGATTGAGATGTTCATTGTTCACCGTCCCGTACAGCGCTCCGCTGATATTCTGGCAGATCAGATCGAGTTCGTTTTTATGGATCGTACCGGTTTCGCTCTGAATCGGTAATAATAGATCATCAATATACGTTGTTAAATCAGCCTTGAGTTTTTGGGGCATTTTCATAAAATCCTGAGATATCTTTTTCGCCTCGTCAACAGACAGGTATTTTTTATCCTGGATCTTTCTGTAAACAAGATATTCTCTCAAGGAAAAGAGGTCTTTTATTCCCGCAACAAACTGATAGGCCTTTTGTTCGGCGAATTGCGGTTCTATAAAGGCTCCCAATTCCAGGTTTGACAGCTTCTCCCTGCCCGTCTTGACAAAGGTTTCATAGGATTCCGCAAGAGGACAGGTTTGAGCATTGTGCAGTACTGCCATATCCTCGGGAGTAAGGGGTTGAATTTGCTCGGCAAGAACGTCGAAACGTAATCCCTTGCTGCGCAGCAGCTTAATAATCAATGAGTTATTTATGCCCCTGCCGGAGACATTGCTGTGTACATCAGCACTGAAAGCGGGTGAACTGAAAAGCAAATTCCCATAATTATCCGTTGCATGAAGGCGTAAAAAGGCTCTGTTTTTCAGACACCAATCGCCGATTTTTTCAGAAGCTATTAGGGGATCTTCTCCTTCTATATTGAAGTGACCCACATCCAGTGTTATTCCGAAATTTCTTTCTCTTATTTCTGTAGGAAGGGAATTGAATATTTCATCTATACAGGCGATAAACATGTCGGAAGTTTGACGTTCTCTTGTCTGACAGTAATTCTCAACGGTTACCCTTAAATCGCTTCCACCGGCCCTTTCTATCAGACTGACCATTTTTTTGAGATTTGAGCTGTCAATCAAGTGAAAGACCACCGCGCCCGCGCCGATGTCCTTTGCCATTTCGATGGTATCATGCTGGACCGCGAGGCATTGTGTAGGGTCATAAAAAAGCTGCTTACCTTTTGATGGGTTCGGCGAAGGTGCATAAGGGCCCACAATTGGGGAATGGATATCGAGTTTGATTCCGCTTTTTAGACACGCCTCCTTTATCTGTTCCCGTTTTTCATGTCCCAGTTCCTCAGGAAGGAGAGTAGTGTAATTAAAAGGGTGAAAATCAAAGCTGATTTCAACGCCTTCAATATTATCATTTTTTGCCTTTTCAACAAAAAGCAGGGGATCGAAAGTTTTATTTTCCCAGAAGGTCGCGGCTTTAACTTGCCATGGGTTTTCTACCTTTATCCAGCCTTCAATATCTACCCTGTTTTTTAAAAAATCCGTTTCATATTTTTCGGCGAACTCAATAATCAGGGAATCACTGCCTTCCGGCTTGAATTCATCACAAAAGAAAAAAAAAGGTGCGTGTTCAATTAACCAGCAGGCCTTGACTAAAAAAAAAGGCGATTCCAAGAGCCCTTTAAGGGGCCCCTTATTTCCCCTTATTTCCGCGAGTTTAAATAGGTGAGAAAGGTTGTTTGAGGAGAGATTGTACCCATACTTGATACTGGATTTGTGATGAGCAAGCAGCATCAGCGCCTTTTTCTTATCAAGGCCTGTGCCGGTCAGTTTATTGCAACTTCTTCTGCAATAAAAATCATCATCATTCAAACTTTCGTCCAAAAATTTTTTTATAGCTTCTTTCTTGATTTCTTCGGTCTCTGTTATATCCAGATAGTTCATCCTTTTGCCTTGATATTTTAACTATTTGAAAAAATCAGCCGGGCCCGTTTTATCCTTTTTAAAGGAGAGAAAGCGTTAATGCTTTTATTGTATAGAGTTGAAGAAGCTAAGCTGCACGTTTTAAACGCGGGGAGAAAACTCCAGCTATAATATCGATCCGTCCCCTTGTTTGCGGTTTTATGGCGGAACCAAGGTGCTTAATGTATTCTATCAAAACATCTTTCTGTAACCTTGAAGTATCATACTTGAAAATAGCATTTAAAAACATTTTGTAGCCGTCTCCGCCGTCGGCCAAATAGGAATTTGTCGCAATTCTGTAATTTCTGAACGGGTGAAGCGGTTGACCGTTGATAAGGATATACTGGCATTTGCCGGTGGCACGATTTATTGTAAAACTTACACCCTCGGATACTTGCGGGAAAGCTCCTTTGCCGGGTGGTATGGTGGCTGCGTAGTCAAACAGCGATTGAACATCAGAGCCATTCAGGGTCAGGACAACAACTGAATTGTCGAAAGGCAGCACTTCGTATATCGATTTCATAGTGATGCGGCCTTTCGGCAGATCGTCCCGGATACCACCCCCGTTCTGTATGGCGAAATCGACACCCATGTTACCGGTATACCAAAGCATTGAATCGGCAATTAAGTCGCCAAGGGCAGTTTCCTTATTTCGAGCGTCCTTGTAATAAAAGAATTCTTCCGTTTGGCCTATCACTTCGGAAAGACGCGATTCAACTTTATCAACATACGGCTGAAGAGAGTACAAGAGGCATTTATCTTCTTCTATTTTTGTTCCGATATAACTGTCTTCCTTACTCACGGGAGCCGTCTTTTCCTTTTTCGTTAAATTAATGGGTATCACCTCAAAATGATAATCCATAACTCCTTTGTTTTTGATCCACAAATCGACCCTTCCCACGATCAACCCCCACTTCCATGCCTGAACGATCAGGGTTTTATGATCCGATCCGAATTTCTTTACAAAAATGGGAGAATCGAGTTTGGTGTGTGTATGTCCATCTACAATAAGATCAATTCCTTCTACTTCAGAAGCCAATCTTCTGGAGCCTTCTCTAAAGGATTGATATATGCCCATATGAGTAAGCGCGATGATAAGATCCGCCTTTTTCTTGAGTTCCGGTACGATTTTTCTGGCAACCCCAATTTCGTCTTCAAATATAAGATCTTTTATATTTTTCGGATCTCCTGTTAAAACGGTTTCCTTTGTTGTTAAACCGAAGATGGCGACCTTGAATCCATGAAATTTTTTGATGATATATCGCCTCGTCAAATAGTCGCCATCCACGGTTTTTATATTGGCTGAAAGAAAGGGAAAATGAGCCATCGACATTTGCCATTCCAGGACTTCTCTTGGATTATCAAATTCATGATTGCCCACCACCATAGCGTCATAACCGATGTAATTGTATCCCTCTATGTCCGGCTTTGCCTTGAAAAAAGTTGACTCGGCCCTTCCGGTATTAAGATCGCCTGCATCCAGTACCAGTACGTTTTCGTTTTCTTTCCTTATCCGCTTGATAAGGGTAGCCCTGGCTGGCAGGCCGCCTACACCCGGTGTCGGATGCATATAGAATTTCAAAGGGTGGCCATGGGTGTCATTGGTGTGGAGTATGACCAATTTATGTACAAAAGACTCCCCGTCTAATTTTGATTGCGTGGTTGTGCCGCATGCGAGAGACAGAAGCAGCACCAGAAGGATTGGAAGAAAGGTGAGGAATTTTTTCTGCCATTGTCCGAATAGAAACTTCATTATCTTTCTCCGAATCTTAAATGACACATCTGTTTAACGCGCTATTTTATCCACAAATGTTTTTACTGCCGCCATATATTCCGACAATCCGAGCAGGAAGATATCATTGTGATTGGCGCCGGGTATTTGGAGTAGCCTTTTGTCATCGGATTGACAGGAGTTATACAGGGCCTCTCCGTCTGAAAAAGGAATGATGTGGTCTTTCTCGGCGTGGATGATCAATGTGGATTTATCAAAAGATCGGATTTTGTCCACGTTGCGAAAGCCATCCTTCTCTTCGAATCCGAGGGCATTAATATCGACTCCCAAAAGCCGTAGCAAAGGGCCGGCATATGCAAACCCACTTTCAAGAATGAGCCCGCGGATCCGGTTTTTGTAAGAGACCGCAAGTTCAAGGGCGGAGGCGCTGCCCAAAGACCTGCCCATCACGACAAGCGGACCGGAACATCGTCTTTCCATCAGCCATTTTTCGACAAACGCAAAGATCCTATGGCAGTCCCTCATCATGGCAGTGACTGACGGTTTGCCGGTTGAACGCCCATAACCACGGTAATCAACCGGCAGGAAGTTTATAGCCATCTGGTTGTACAATGGGCCCATTTGATCATAATCGGCAACAATCTCACCATTCCCGTGAAAAAACAATATATTCGGGTCTGTTTCAGCAGCCATATGAAAACGAGCTCCAATTAGAATATCCCCTTCCACGGGAATCAAGATGTCCGCCGCATCTTTATAAATTTCGGATTCACCCCATTCGGGTCTTGGGTGAAATAAAGACATGAGGATTTCCGGTCGGTCAAGGAGAGAATAATCAATTTGCTCAGTATCTATCATCAGAATGTCTCTGAATTTTCTTGTGATAATATAATATTAGATCATTTGTTTTTCAAGGTATTTGAGTCGTATCTGTTTTTCTTTCAGCGGCAATGAAAATGAAAGCCTTGAGACTTCTTTGATACGGTTTATTCAATTTCAGAAAGGCCTGTCATTATCGTTTGGATATGGATACCTTGAGTTTCTGGCCCGGCTGAAGAACATGCTTTTTGGTTATACTGTTGAGTCGGCATAGCTCGTCAATGGATGTTCCATATTTCCGGGCAATACTGTAAAGACTGTCTCCGGTTCGCACTTCGTGAACCTGCCCTTGGGTCGGAGGCTTCTGTTTCTCCTTTTTGGCATTAGCGGGTTTGGTTCCAAGGCTTTTTGAAGGCAGGTTTGTCTGCAACCTGTCGATTTTTTTGTTCAGTTTTTTGATTTGTGATTGTAGAAATCCTATGGACCTTTTCCTTTTTGAGGCGCTTTTTTCAAGCTTTTTATTCTCCTTTTCAAGCTGTGTGAGTTTACCCTCTAAGTCCTTAAGCTTTTCCGTTTCCTGATCCAGCCGGTTAAGCCTGGTATAGACCGCTTCCAGTTCATTTTTGGAAACCTCACTGCCTCCTCCGAAGAGAAAGTTAATGATAGCGATCAAGATGAGAATTCCTACGGCCCACAGGATGATGGTTTTACCATGAGATTTTTCACCAGGGTTCACTCTCCGGTGTGAAGGATTCGTGTCCTTACTCAAAAGGTCATCAGCAAAATCCTCCATGATTTCATCTCGGTCTTTGCCGGGATTCAGGTCCATTTTTTTCTCCTTATTTAAATGGAAGTCAAATGAAAATCAGATCCTGGATGACTATAAACCAAAAGCCATCTTTACATCAACAGCATTTCTGGTTTTGCTAAACATTTGTGGAGCCGGAGTCAAAATTGATATTAAAAACAGATCTTCTTGTGAAGGTGTTTTGAGTTTAAGGCAGTGTTTAAAATCATTTATATTTTTATATGGGTGTGATATTAATAATAAAGACAACCGCTCAGGAGGAAAGCTCCGGAATTCAGTAGGCCTGTAATCTTTGGCTATTGTGGTCATTGGCAATTATTGTTTTATCTGGAAGAATTCAGCAAATTAATAAGCAATATAAGAGGAGACTTGGTCCTATGGATCGGATTGAAGAGATAAAAAAATTTTATCTTGAACACCTTGTCGGGGCAAAGATCAAGGGTAATACGCTGAATGCACCGTGCCCCTTTTGCAAATCCGGTTCAAGGGATAAGCCGGGGGAGGTGACAATAGACCTTGATCCTGAAAGTTTATTTTCTGGTTATTTCAATTGCTTAAACAGGTGCAGCCCTGGTGGTTTTATGGAATATTTTGCCAAGCTCATGGGGATAGATCCTCATAAGATCCCCGGGCATGATCCGGATCGGGAAGCCTATGTGAGGGATATTGTCTATCCTGCCAAGAGCATTAATGCCGAGATGAAAAAATTTCGATCGCTCATGAGCGAAAGCGAATACGCCTATTTTGAGGATTTCGGTGTTTCAAGGGCTGTCGTAGACGAGATGCGGATAGGTTATAACGGACGGTACATGGTTTATCCCTATTTTGGGGAAGACGGAAATTGTTATGCTGCCAGGTGCGTACTCCCCGGAAAGGAAGAGGACAATTTCTGGTACGGGGAGGAAATGTCCTTTTCTGAAGAGTTCCGGATTTTTAATGTTGAGGAAATAGATAGGTGTGAGGACGGAGCCCTTTTCATTACGGACGGGGAAAATAATCTGCTTACCCTCTTAGAAATGGGCTACCCGGGCATTGCTGTTCCCTCCTTTACGGACCTGGAGATGCTTGACCAGGAAAGACTGGCCTTTATCAATCACATATTCTTGCTGATGAATAATTCACCGGAAGCACAGCTCTCAGCACGCGGACTGGCGACGAAGCTTGGATTCAAGGCCAGGATCTTAAGATGGCCACCGGGTCTTGAGCGTGGCTCCGGACTCTGTCAGCTCCGGAGAGAAAATGAGAAAGAATTCAAGTCGACTATAGTTTCGATGGTAAAGGCATCGAAATCCTTTTCCCCTTTTTCCTCCCCGAGAAAAGAGCACAGAAACTTTTCAAAGTCACTGGAAAGGGTAAAGGGGAAAAAGCTGCTGGGCATGAGTTCGGGTTTCGAAAAGATGGACCAGGCCCTTAATGGTATTCGCGGTCTCAACATCCTTGGCGCGCAACCCAAGGCTGGAAAGTCCTGTTTTTTTATTCAGATTTCGTCAGAGATGGCCAGGAATAATATTCCCGTTATTTACTATGATTTCGAGAACGGCCGCCAGAAAATCTATATGCGGACCTTATGCCGTTTGAGCAGGCTGTCTGAAGAGGAAATAAGAAACAAGGAACTAAAGGGTGAGTCGTTTGACAGAATCAATAAGGCTCACAAGGATTTTGAGAGGATTCTGGATTTCTTTCGGGTTGTTACTGACAGAAAATTGAGTCCTGACATAATGAGGAGACAGATCGATTTTCTTCAGCACGAGACAAGAAAGGACCAAACGCTGGTTGTTATAGACAGTCTGCACAAACTTCCGTTTAAGAACCTCTCCGAGAGGAGAACCGGTATAGATGAATGGCTACGAAATATGGAAGCAATACGTGACGAACACAATGCGTCTTTTCTTGTTGTTTCCGAGCTGTCCCGAGGCGAGGGTAGAGGCTACAGCAAAAATCCTGATCTGGGTTCGTTTAAGGAATCGGGGGATATTGAATACAGCGCTGACAACGCAATGATTCTCTTGCCCGATTGGGATCCGATAGATCCCATATCTTCTGAGGAAAAGAAGAATACTCTGTGGCTTGTGGCGAGCAGGGAAAACAGTCCGGGGAAGATTGCCGAATATGTCTTGGAATACCCTTTCTGGGGATTTAGCGAGAAGTAGTCCGTAATTCGTTGTAAAACACTCGGAAACCTAAAACCATGCCGGAAAAAAACAAAAGGTCCTAAAAGGTAAGATGAAAATTGTCCATCTTGACAAGCGCTTTGGTGTCATAGCCCTGGAAAAAGGATTTGTTACAGCCGACCAGGTTGTTGATGCACTAAAAACGCAGGTGGAAGAGGATTTATCATCAGGGACTCATAGACTGATTGGCAGAATATTATTGGAGAAGCGGATTATCACCCTCTCCCAGCTTGATGAAGTCCTCAGTTTCATGGAAAAAACCCTGGAAAATGCTTGATTCATTCCTGCTTGATGATAGCAAATACAATAAAAAACCCGGGAAAGACCATCCAGTGAAGATACCCGCCGGTTTTAATATTTTTGGATCAAAGATTTTTGCCGTCGTGACGCCAATCCTTTTGAGTACCCTTTTTATTTCTGCAGGCTCATCAGCGGAGTCTCAACAAAGGGAATCTCTCACGGTTCAGGATAATACAAAACACAGAATAACCGGAATATGTGACCCCGCTCCGGAAGATAAATCCAGAGATCATGACAAGATACTGACCGTAAACGCTTCGGCCGGGAATCTTTTCTCAAGGCCGACAGCAGAATCAACAGCAGTGGCTGAGTTGCAGGAGGGAGACAAGGTAACCCTTATAAGAAAGGTAAATGAATGGTGTATCGTAATGTTGCAGGACGGTCTGGTCGGCTGGGCCCATGAAGATCGCTTTCGCAGCATACCCGGGATGCAGAAAGGCGAAAAGGGGAGTACATGCAAGGAAATAAAGAATATTCAATTTGTTAAGACAAAGGAAGGCAGCGAAATGGTCACCATTTTACTGGGGGGCAACTATCCTCCTGAGACCTCTTCTTCCTATGATGCCAATCCAATGGTGTATTGTGACTTCGAAGGTATACGTCTTGCGGATAACATTCCTCGTCTCATAAAGACGGGGGGGCGCCTCATCAGGCAGATAAGGATTGGGGTTTATGAGGGGCCGGAATTATCTGGATCAAAGGTAAGGGTCGTACTGGATCTTGCGCCCCGTCAAGATTGTGAATATGATGTGAGGCCCTTCTTTTTCAAAGATGAAAATCTTTACTCACTGATAATCGAAGGAAGACAAGAATAGATCATCTGACGGTTTATAAATGGCAGGATCTTCCGGGATAGTCCCCCTGACGCAAAGAGCTTCATGAGCGAAGCCGTTAGGACTCTTCAAGAAAATATCCATTCATCTTTTCTATGATCTCTTCAATTACATCGTTAAGCCAAATGACGTCATCAATACCAAGGCGCCCCGGCTTTGTTGTGGTTTTTACTCCGTCCCGTCTTGTGTAAAATCTCGGGCCGACCTGCAGTTTTGGTTCCCCGTCTCCATATCTGTTAATGGAGACGCTCAGGCCTGTCTTATCATTTTCCCATTTATCAAGAACCAGATCCTTTGTCGCATCATAAGCCATGTATTACTCCTTTTCCATTGGTCTATCAAGAACAGGCGGATGTGAGCCCGTAAAGATCAATTTTAAATACTGATATGAGTTCGATTATCGTTGCCATCCAAACTCGGCAGCATCGCCCAGCTCTTCTTCAATTCTCAGGAGTTGATTGTATTTGCATATCCTTTCTGATCTGCAAAGCGAGCCGGTTTTTATCTGTCCGGTTCCGGTGGCAACCGCCAGATCGGCAATAAAAGTATCCTCTGTTTCTCCAGAACGGTGAGAAATGATCGCATTCCATCCCACCCGGTGGGCCATCTGGATAGCCTCCAAAGTCTCCGTAAGGGTACCTATCTGATTCAGTTTTATCAGAACCGCGTTTGCGGAATCTTCCTTGATTCCCCTTGCAATTCTTTCGGTATTGGTCACGAAAAGGTCATCTCCGACGATCTGGATAGTGTCCCCGAGCCTCTCGGTCATTTTATTCCAGTTTTTCCAGTCATTTTCATCAAGACCGTCTTCAATGGAATAGATAGGATACCTCTCTACCCAGTCAGCGTAAAAGTCAATCATCTGGCCGGCGGTTTTTTTTGATTGATCGGATTTAAAAAACACATACTTGCCGCTTTTATAAAAAGAGGAAGAAGCAGGATCCAGGGCCAAGACCACGTCTTTTCCCGGGCGGTATCCGGCCTTTTTTATTCCGGCCAGAACCATTTCCACGGCCTGGTCGTTGGATTTGAGATCAGGGGCAAAACCGCCTTCATCTCCTACGGCCGTGGAAAGGCCCTTATCTTTCAAAACAGCCGCCAGGCCATGAAAGACCTCTGCGCCGATACGCAGGGCCTCCTTAAATGTTTTGCCCCCGACAGGCATAATCATAAATTCCTGGAGATCCACATTATTGCCCGCATGGAGTCCTCCGTTTAAAACATTCATCATGGGCATGGGGAGCCTGCACGCGTTTGTCCCACCGATATACTTGTAAAGGGGCATAAAAAGCGAATCTGCCGCGGCCTGTGCGACGGCCAGGGAAACGCCCAATATGGCATTGGCCCCAAGTTTTCCCTTGTTGGGGGTCCCGTCTAATTCAATAAGGGTCTTATCAATCAGGCGCTGGTCCGTGGCATCTATTTCCATAAGGGCTGGCGTGATGACCTGATTAACATTTTGGACAGCCGTTTCGACACCTTTTCCCATGTAGCGCTTTTTCCTCTTATCCCGTAATTCGACGGCCTCATATTTTCCTGTTGAGGCGCCGGAAGGCACGGCAGCGGACCCAAAGCTGCCGTCACTCAACCCTACCTCTACCTCGAGTGTAGGACTTCCTCTTGAATCCAGTATTTCACGGGCGAAAATAAATTCTATAGTCTCCATGATTCCCTCCTCAATATTCCCCTCAAAAAGCTCGGGGCCGCGGTTTCCCCAGCTGATAAGGTATGAAAAAGCACCGGGCTCTTCCCACAATTACTTGCCAGTTCTTTCCGGCGTATACGACGAGCAAGCCCGTCACTCAGAAAAAACTCAAAGTCATTCTGCCTCATGCTTATCGTCACTAAAGTGTTTCATTGAGACCTTTTTTCAGGCTATCAAAATTAATGTATTTATGACAAGCCAAAATGGCATTTGTTGAATTTTTGAAAAATATACCCTGTTGGCGTGTTCAGAATCCTTAACTTTAGTCTCTTTGCACTGATAGAAGTTTCTTGGATCATAGCCCCTTTCAGGGGTTCGTAAAAGCCACGTTATGCCCAGCGTAGCGAGATCTTAGAGGGGTGTGGAGCTTCACTTTGTGATAAGGCTTTTCGAGACATCAAGTATCCTTCCAATGAGTTTCTGGTCGGTCTCTTGGCTGTCAATGACCCTTACTCGCGGCCCCAGTGGTCTCCATTGTTTGACATCGCTTTTCCTGAACAATGCAATGGTTGGCGCCCCCATCATGGCAGCCAGATGGGTTATGCCGCTGTCGTGTCCCAGGTATAAGGCTGATCCGCCCAATAGCCGGGTGAGTGTTTCTTTGTCAGGACAAAGGTTGATTTCCATCCTGGAGGTCAGCCGGTTTTCCGTGAAAAAGGAGAACAGGTGTTCCTCCGCAGGCCCTAAGATGATGGTATCTTTCAATCCCTGCAGTGTTTTCTCATGTCCGGATCTTTCAAATAATTTCAGCCAGAAATCAGGGGGATAATTTTTCATGGGATCGCCTGATCCAGGATGGAACACGATTCTGTTCCGTGCCATCGATGGGCTTGCTGCCTCCCCGAAGAGCGCCCCAGCCATAGCTTCTTTAACAGATATATCGGGATCAAGGGGCAGTCCGGTCGATTTAAGACATGCAGCGACATATCGCGCCATATGGAGCCCTGTGCCTTCAGGTGAAAAGGAGGGAAAAACATGGATGGGAACTTCAGGAAAATATACCTTCAGGTTCTTGCTAACGTTGGCTGCTTCCCGACTAAAAAAGGCCGCTACCAGGTCCGCCCGGGATACCGGCAGACCCTGCGCGTCCGGAGTCTTCATGAAAAGCCTGTGCCATCCCGCCGCCTCCATATCCAGTGCGTGCTGGACAAAATCCCTTATAAAATCCAGACCGGGACGGCGACCGACAAAAGTGAAGACCGCTTCCCCCGAAAGCTGTGCAAGGGAAGGCAGAGCCATGAGGGTGTCACCCATGGCCCCCGGTCTAATAATCAGAACGTTCAATAGAAATTCCTACCAGGCGGGTGACGCAACCACCAGGATGATAAGATCCTCATTGCCGCTGTTGAAAAGACTGTGACTGGAACCGACTGGAATCCATGTGGCGTCTCCCGGCCCAACCTGCCTTGATTCATCGTCTACGTGCATCTCGCCTGATCCGCTCATAACAAAATAGATTTCCTCCATAGGATCAACATGAGCCTCGATTTTCTTGCCCGGTGCCAATGTGGCGACAGCCAAGAAACCGATCTCTCTCAATGTCCTGCGGTCGAGTATCATCTGGGCAATGGCTCCACCGTGCGCGAGGTATGTCGTTTCGAGGACTTCCTTGTCTTTTAGATTTCTTACGATCATTGATTATGGCTCCCTGTTTGAGTGCAGTTTCATCTTGATTCGGGATGATGAAAAGGCTTATAAATTTATGGTACATCATGTTTATGGTTTAATATAATCTAATGATGAGAGGTTGCAAATGAAAAAAAGCGGACTGGATCCACACCTGAGGCTTTTACAGCAGGCGGAAATAAAGGACAAGATCGTACTGGTACGTGTGGATCACAACGTGGTTAAGAAAGGTCGAATCAAAGATCCGTATCGCATTGATGCGACATTCGGCACGCTCAAGTTCATAATCGAAAAAGGCGGTAAGCCGATACTCCTCACCCACGTGGGCCGCCCAAGAGACGGCAAGACGGGTAAAATTGAATGCAAAAAGGAGGAATCCGTTAAACCGATCATAGAGTATATTGAACGTGAATTGTCGGTTCATGTGGAAGCACAGGAGTTTCCCATTGACTCTGAAAAAGGGATCCTGCACCTTGATGAGTCCGTTAATCCAGCCCTTGAGCGGCTTAAACAGGGAAATATCGGGATGATCTATCTTCCCAATTCGCGCTGGTTTTACGGGGAGCAGATAATAGGGCGTGAAAGGGAGATGTTCGCAAGAGAGTTGGCGGGAATCGCCGATATCTATGTGAACGATGCCTTTGGTTCCTATCGTGCCCACGCATCTACTTATGACGTTGCCAGGCATGTGCCATCTTTTGCCGGGCTCCTACTCCAGAAAGAGATTGAAAATCTTTACAGGGTGCTTGAGCCTGAAAGGCCTTTTGTGGCCGTGGTTGCAGGAGCAAAATACGATACCAAGATAGGTCCTCTCAATGCCTTGTACAAGAAAGTGGACCATCTCATACTCGGCGGTCTGATGTACAACACATTTATTTCAGCCAAATACGGTATAACAATCGCCGGGGTCTCCGAAGAAGACAGAAGCCTCGCAATGGAATTGTTGCAACTTGACAAAAAGGATAACAAAATCCTGGAAATGCCCTATTTGATCGAATCAGATACCCTGGAGGGTAAGTTTGACGGAAGATACAGGACTGTTGGTGTTAAAGACTTTATTGGCAAGAAAAATTTGAAGTATATCCTGGATATTGGTCCGGAATCACTGGAACAGCCCGGCGTCAGGGATGTTTTCGGCTCGGCCAAGACCATATTTATAAATGCGGTTATGGGGTTGATGCCGCACTTTTATGAAGGATCCAGAGCATTGTATCGGTTGATTGCGGAAAACAAGAGTGCCATGAAATTATTCGGTGGTGGGGATACCATTCAGGAGTTTAAGAATTTATGTCCGGAGATCTATATGTCGGGTCTCGGTTCGGAGGATACGTATTACTTCACCGGCGGGGGCAGTGTCCTCGCTGCCATAGAAAAGGGGAGCCCCTATATCATGGAGCCCATTGAAGCGCTGATGGAATAAGGCGTCATAGCCACGCTTCATTTATTAGTGCCGGGGGTATGTGCCTCTGGACGACTGCTGAAAAATGAAACCGGAGGTTTTGTATGCCCGTAGTACCCATTTATGACCCGGAAAAAAGGGAAGGGCCCATGCGAGTCGCCGCCTTTATGTCGGGTTCCGGCACCAATATCGTAAAAATGATCGAACTGGAAGATCGGCTAAAGGCCGAAGAAGGGACGTCACCCTTTGAAGTTATCTTTATATTCAGCGATCGGTCGGATGGCGTGTGTGCCGGAGAAAAGATTGCCCTGGAAAACGGCCTTCCTTATTTTAGTTATGATACAAGGGCGTTCCACCGGCTGAGATTATTGAAAAGGACAGTCAGGACCGCCGAGGGACTGGCGGCCAGAAAGGAATATGATAATAGCGTTGCCGCGAAACTAGTTGAAACATTCCGGATCGACGTGATAGCCCTTGGAGGGTATATGAGTTACATCACATTAAGTCGGTGTATAAATGTCCATCCTGCCGATCTGTCGATATGCCTTCCCGACGGGAGCAGAAAATACGTCGGAGACAGGGCGGTGAGTGATGCCATTGCAGCCGGAGAAACCACGATCAGGTCTTCAACGCTATGGACGGACGAAGGGGTGGATACGGGGCCCTTACTGATGGTGTCCGACCCCGTTCCTGTTGAGCTGCCCGAACCCCTCGAGACCTTGAAAAAAGATAACAGGAGATACCTGGAGGTCGTTGAACAGCATCAGGAAAGACTCAAAGAGATAGGAGACTGGAAAATATTCCCCCGTACTGTTGAAATGATCGCCAGGGGCCGATTTGCTCTGGACGAAGACAACCGCGTTTACGTGGATGGAAATCCCGTACCCGAAGGTTATAGAATGGGCTGACCGGCTCATGCACCTGTTACTTCCCGTAATTATGATTTGACCTTTCTTTTACCACGCAATGAAAAGAATCCGGATGGTGTACAGGAATGAAGATAAAGACATGTGTTGACGAGAATTCCCCGTGGTTTTCAAAGTATTGGCCTGAGACCGTGCCGAAACAGCTGACATATGATGATTCATTGACCATGTACGATATCCTGGAGAAATATGCCGAAGAAAATCCTGAATATAAGGTGATCTGGTTCCTTGACACGTGGGTGACATATGAACAGTTAAAGGAAATGGTAGATCGTTTCGCTTCAGGTCTTAACAGGCTCGGGGCAAAAAAGGGGGACGTCCTTGCTCTGATACTTCCAAATTGCATCCAGTATGTGGTGGCCTATTATGCGGCCATAAAACTTGGCGTCATAATCACCGGTGTCAATCCCACGTACAAGCCGGGGGAGGTCTTTCACCAGTTGAAATTGACCGGTGCGGAATATGTGCTCATTTTGGACATGCTGAATGAGCACATGCTGGATCCAATACGGAATCAATTGGGTCTAAAAGCGGTTGTCTCAACGAATCTGGTTGATCTTGCGAGCGGAATGTCCGGACTGAAAAAGGCTTTGGGCAAAATGCTCGGCAGGATACCGAAGGGAAATGTCCCCGACTCATTGGAATTTCTAAAGATGTTGAGGCATAGCATGCCCGACTCGCCAAAGGCCGCCATCGACCAGGGACGGGATCCGGCGGCCTATATCATGACGGGAGGGACAACCGGTGAGCCAAAGGCAGCGGTACTGACCCATGGAAATATCTATGCCAATGCCCTGCAGGTCAATAACTGGGTCCTGCACCAGCCCACACCCGAGTTCGAGGAGCCGGGTCCGAAGGGGACGGTCGTGGGGATTTTGCCCCTGTTTCATTCATTCGGTATGACGTGTGTGATGAACAGTGCCGTCATGTCCAAGGCCTGGATGTTGCTTTTTCCGAAGCCCCCTTCGACATCAGATTTGCTTGAAACCTTTGAAAAGCTTGACATCTCAAACGGGATGATCTACCCGGGGGCCGAGATTCTTTTCCAAAGGATTGCTGATTTTCCGGAAGTGGAGGGATATAAAGCCGGGCTGGCAAAGCTTTTCTGCTGCGTTTCCGGTGCCGGTCCGCTTCATAGGCATACTCAGGAAAGATTTGAGTCTATAACCGCCACGCCAATTGTCGAGGGATACGGGTTAACGGAGACGGGACCGGTCGTATCCATCGGCAACTTCATCGGAGAGGACCGTTGCGCGGGAACCATTGGTCTTAATCTTCCAGGCACCGAATGGGAGATTTTTCCGGTCACGGATTTTGATGCCGGACCCGTTAATAAACCCGGTGAAAAAGAGGGTATGGGAGAAATCTGCGTGAGCGGGCCGCAGGTCATGAAAGGGTATCTCAACCAGCCTGAAGAAACGTCTGCCACCATCAGAGAATGGGGCAACAGGCGATGGATGCTGACGGGTGATCTGGGCTATATGGATGAATTCGGGAGGGTCGTCATCCGGGACAGAAAAAAACAGCTCATTAAGATGAAAGGCTATTCTATTTATCCAAAAGAGGTTGAAGAATTGATCGGCAAGGTCATGAGGAGAACCCTTATTTTTTTTCGTGGCCGGCCAGTAACCTGTCCCATCTGGATTTGATGGACATCTTAGCCATCTGGGCCGGTCCCAGCCTACCCCTTGCCCGGTCAAGCCGTATAGCTCCACGACCCGCCCTTTTCCGATCAGGGATTCCAGCTGCTTCATGGGCTCTACCGGAAAAGGCGCGGCGGCGGAAGTGGCAAAGCGGACATTGGAAAAGTCAAGGTCCTTAAAACCGGGCGTAGCCATTAAAAGCATGAAAAGCGATGGCACATTGTTGAGAAAGTGCGGCCTGTATTTTATGATTTACTTTATTATATGCTTTGTATCCCGGGGATTGGGGATCAAAATCTGCGTCACGCCGTTCCATAGGGTGGCCACAAAGGCGCACTGACCGCCCACGTGAAAGAAGGGATAACCTGAACAGGACACATCCTTTCCCATGTCCATATGGAACCATTTATTCCATATGACGGCCTGGCTCAGCATGTTGCGGTGTGTGAGCATGGCACCCTTGGGCACCCCGGTTGTCCCGCCGGTGTACTGCAGAAGATGGACATCGTCGGGTGAGATATCAACATGCGGCGGATCGGGCTCGTGTGTCCTGGGCAGATCCATGAAGCCCATCACTTCTTTGCCCGGGAGTCCTTCAGCTGGAAGGCCATCTCCTCGGTCTGGAGAAGGGGTGAAATCCCGGCAACCCAGCAACCCATCCTGGCTGCGCCTAACTGGGCAATGAAATACTGAGGCAAATTCGGCAGGTTGACGGCTACCACATCGTCCTTGCCTATCCCACGGTCGGCTAATGCACGGGCGAATCGGTCGGCCGCTCTGAAAAGCTCCTCGTAGGTCCAGGTCACGCCGAAGAAATGGAACGCGGGACGATCCGGGAATTGCTTGCGAACCCTTTCATATCCGGCAATCAAAGATTCATCGGGAAGGTCCAAATCCGGGCTCACACCCTCATCATAAGACTTCAACCACGGCTTGCTGTCATAAATCCCTATGCTCATTCATCCTTTTTCATTTGAAAATGGATCAACCTCGATGCGGAACACATTTTCCCATTTTGATTAGAAAAATTTGGCGGTATGTGCATGAACGTAATCGCCGATCTTCCTCATGCGTTCAAGTTCTTCCGGGTTGAGCAAGCCCAGTTCCAGGGTCCGCAAGGCTTCTCTCATTTGGGCTGTATCTTTTGGTCCGTACATACAGACATCCACTGCCGGGCACGAAAGCGCGAAGCGATAGCAATCACTTGCTGAAGGCGGGATTTATTTCGGTGGCATCTTCTTCGTTTTCAAAAGCTGGCCCCATCGGGTGGCCGTGTAAGAAATGACGCCCGGTCTGTTTTCTCCCTGAAGATAAGGAAAGTTCTCCTCCTCAGCTCCCCTGTGTGCGGCATTGTAACGGATATGAAAAAGATCGAAAATATTTTCCCGTGCAAGTGCGGGAAAAAGGGTTCGGTTGTGGCCGGACAATCCCAGAAAGCGATAAAGTCCCTTTTCTTTCAATTCCAAGGCCCTGTCGAGAATTTTCCGCGCCGGCCGCTTGTTATGCCAGCCCAGGATCAGGATATCGGCCTGTTCTATGGCGAGGGATTTCAAGGCCCTTTTGTGGAAGGCCTCCATAAGGAAAGCCGAACGCGAGTAACTCTGAATAACGATAATCAGGTCATCTCTTTTTCCCCGGCTGCAGATATTTCTAATGGCCTGGCCCATGCCGTCCTTGCGCATCGATCCCCAGTAGAAATAATTGCAGCCTCTCTCGAAAGCCTTTTCAAACGCACTTGTCGGCGCGCCGTAGCTGGCGGCTACTCCCAGTCGGCCCGCTTTTAGCCCGGTTTTTCCTAATATTGCCGGTTCCATGGATGGCATGTCCTATTCCTTTCAGTCGTAGGATAAACGGATTTTTTCATCCCCAAGTGTCGGTTCAATAATTTTTTGCCACTCGGGATCCTCCCATGTGCCCAACTTATTGTGCATATCAAGGTATTTTTGAGGTATGGGATGGGTGCCGTAGACGACCTCAAGACCGTATTTTGTTTCAATAAAGTCATGAAAATAGGTGATGTAGGGACACGGGGGATATCCCACTATCAGCCCGGTAGCAAGGTGTACCACCTCCGCCCCGTTTCCCATCATTTCCTCCACCGCATATTCAACATTACCGCCTGGACAACCATCGCAGCTGGTATACCCGACAATTTCAACTTCCGTATTGTTGTATTTGCCGAAGGCCCCCTCCCTGTTACGTAAGGATCTGAAGCATTTCCCTCCCGCGCACCTTCTGTACCGGTCGCAGATGATGATACCGATCTTTGTTTTTTCCTCCATGTCACCTCCTGTTGAAATGAAATTTTAAGACAATCTGTTTGCTTTCTTGCCAATGGACAAAGCGATCAGCCATTGTGCGGCGAAATAAGTGCTCAAATTCAGAAGCCTCGCGACTGCGAAAGGCTCACGAAATCGGTTCAGGGCCAGAATGGAATCTGAAATGATGAACAGAACCGCCCCAAAAAAGGCCGGCAGGGCGGGTTTTTCCGCGGTCTGTGACCATCTTTCCCAGGCTCGCCAGCCCATAACAAGTATGACGATAATATAGGCCGCCACGGGTGGTTTCATGGCTCCCAGATGGGGTGAAAGGATAACATAGATGAAGATGCCGTAAAGGCCAAAAGGAATTAAGGCCCACGGTGCACGCCTTATCTGGCTGTCGTAGGTAAAAGCATATATATAGAAAAGATGTGCGATCATGAAGCTGACGAGGCCCAATATGAATTGGTCCGAGGGCAGCATCAGAAAAATATCGCCTGCCATGGAAAAAATCAGTCCTAAAATGACGACAAATGCGTATCGTACCGGAGATGCTTTTGTTCTGAGGGCAGCGATGAGGATAATAAAGACCATGGTCAGCGGTTTGAATATATAGACCTGGACGGGAGGGCCGTTATATTCCGCCCATATAAACAGGATCGCCGATCCAATGGCCGCAAGTGTCAATAAAAGAGCATGCGTCTTTTTCATAAGTACCTCCTGTTCACCCCTGGATCTGCGAGACAAGTACCCTTATGCCTTTCCTAATAATCATCATGGCAATGCCGGTCAGCAGCAGGCTCGCGATTTTGGATACTATCATTGCGCCTGCGTTCCCGAGAAGCCTGCTGATGGGTGTGGCCAACCGAACACGAACCCGGCAATAAGAACATTGGGAGCACGCCGATGGCATCAACGGCGACAAAAAGAGGAATAAAAGCCAGGAGAAAATTCTTCATGTTTATTTTCAGCCGCAGGGGTTGGTTGTCAACTGTAAGATAAATGTTGGAATGAATCACCTTTGTTTAGGAAGATTTGTATATTCTTTACAAACGCAATCTTTATCTACAGTCAATATTAATAACCTCGTAAAAAGTCGCGTTACGCCTTTTTACTCGGCGGGGAAGGGCTTCC
>CAZIXY010000006.1:0-31608 GCA_964543315.1 uncultured Desulfobacteraceae bacterium
TTTTTCCGCTACATCAACCGCGCTATGATTTTTTTTGCGATCTCGGAGGTTCCTCCTCCTATGGGTGCCAGCCGGCTGTCCCTGAAATTTCTTTCCACGTCATACTCATGACAATAACCGTAGCCGCCGTGCAAAACCACTGCATCGTTGGCCGGTCCGAGGCCCCAATCCCCTACAAAAAGTTTCGCGATTGCCGCTTCCAAATGATTGAGAGGCCTGCCCTGATCCTTGCACCATGCGATGCGGTAGCAAAGGGTTCTGGCCGCTTCAATAAAAATTTTGATGTCGGCCAATTTATGCTTTATAGCCTGGAATTGGGCTATGGGTCTTCCGAATTGGTATCGATCCTTAGCGTATCGGATGCATTTGTTCAGGACATACGTCATTCCTCCGATAAAAGGGGATAGAAGGGCGCTCCTGTCCCATTCTACTGTCTGCATCGCCATGAGGAATCCGGCGCCTTCCTGTCCGACGAGATTTTCTGCCGGGATGGAACAGTCTTCAAAGACCAGTTCCGAAGTATGAGAGGTCCTGACCCCCATTTTGATGAGATTTTTCCCGGCAGAAAACCCGGGGGTTTCTCTTTCCACAATAAACGCGGAAACCCCGGCGTGCTTCAATTCCTTTTTCGTCTTGGCATAGACAAGGGCAACATCGGCAACGGGTCCGTTGGTGATAAACATCTTGTTGCCGTTCAGGACATATCGATCTTCTCGCTTTTCTGCTCGGGTGGTCATAGATGCCACGTCAGAACCGGCACCGGGTTCCGTAAGACCCATGCACCCGATCCATTCACCGGAAGAAAGCTTGGGAATATATTTTTCTCTCTGGGCATCCGTTCCATGGGCAAATATGGTATCAGCACAAAGAAAAGTGTGGGCTCCGTAAGCTAGGGTCAGGCCGCCGTCAACTCCCGCTTCACCCAAGGCCTCTCCGGCCATTACTGTGGTGACGACATCAGCGTCACTTCCGCCCAGGTTTTCGGGAAAATGAAGGCCCAGTATGCCGAATTCCCCAAGCTTACGAAAGGATTCAAAATCAAATTCGCCTTTGAGATCATATTCCTGGACCCTGGGAACGATCTCTTTTCCGGCAAATCGGATGATCTGTTCCTTGAACATCCTTTGTTCTTCAGTGAAAGCAAAATCCATGTTTTCCTCGTTTTAAAGGCGTTCAGCAATCAGCCCTCAGCCTATTTATTGCTGGCCCCGTTAAGAAAGACCTCCAGGATACTGTCTGCGATCCTTTTTTTCTGGGCGTTTCCACTAATATTCTGATCTGCCAGGACCAAGGCCGAAACAAATGTTTCCAGGGCTCCCAGGAAGATATAGGTGAGATATCTCGCCTTATAATCCGGCCTGAGTATTTTATTTTTTTGACCTTCTGCGATAACTCCGTCTGTGAGAGACATAAACTTCTTAAAGTTGTCCAAGCGGGTATGTGTCAGGTTCGTTGTGGATCTGGATATCTCCGTAATGAAGATATTCACCAGTTCAGGGTTTGCTTGGTAAGTGTCCAGAAAATAACTGATGATATGCCTGAGTTTGGTTTGAACTTTATCATCGCCCTTACTGATGTTTGCCATTAACTGAAAGAGTCCGTGCCACCATCGATTCAGAATGGCGTCGAACAGATCTTCCTTGTTTTTGAAATAATGATAGACAAGGCCATAGGAGATTTCGGCATCCTTGGCGATGTCAGACATCCTGGCCTTATGAAATCCCTTCTCTTTAATAATCCTAAGGGCGGCATTTAAGATGACCGTCTCTTTATCTTTTTTAATGGAGCCGGGATCATTATTCATGGGCAGCATTAAAACAACAATTGATTGACTTGTCAATCAATTGTTTGTGCCTTGCCGACTTCCTTTACCGAGTATTAAAGCCCGACCCTTAGGCTCTTGTTTTGTTGTCTGGCTGGCCCGGTCAAACAGCTGGGTGTGACGCTCTTCTAAAGCCCGCGGATGGCGGGCTATCTATCGGCAATCGGCATTCAGCACTCAGCCACCTCCCATAATGAAACAGTCGAAATAGGGGTATGGGGGTCTGTTTTCAAAAGCCGCGTGATATGACTTTTTATTGAATGTTAATGAGAGCTGACGTCTAAGCATTGGACAGCCCCTGAAGGGACACTTTGTCGTGGCCTTAATCGTTAATATCTGCTCAGGTCCGACTGTTTGCGCGAATGGGGGCGTTCGACTCCTTCGGAAGAATTCGGGAAGCGCATTTTGAAAAGAGAGCGACATGGCCCGTTTAGCGTATATCCTGCGGGATTTATAATGCTTTTTTGTTTTTCTGTGTCGGTCAAGGCTCGATATGATACTCTTCTCCGGGACGCATCTATTCCTACGGTGCAAGCGGCCCTCCCGGCTGTTTTCCGCTGCTTGCCCGCCGTCTATTTAGTGGGTCTTTCCGGCGGGTCTGCTGAAGCCTTGAGTCCGGATCCTTGCTTTCAACGGTCCTCTATAAATGCTTGCAACTTTAAAGTTTTAAGTATTTGAAAATTCCATAAAAAAATGAGGAGAATAGCTCTAAAAATGCTACGCCAAGATTTGCAATAATGCTTTTCGTACAGATCAAATAAAGCATTTTTGGAGAG
Organism: uncultured Desulfobacteraceae bacterium; assembly: GCA_964543315.1. GTDB lineage: Bacteria > Desulfobacterota > DSM-4660 > Desulfatiglandales > Desulfatiglandaceae > JAFDHL01. The sequence goes on from CAZIXY010000006.1 coordinate 2,599, forward strand.
ATTAATTATTTTGTGATTTTTCTTGCAATACAAAAGCCAATATGCTATGGACGCAAGTTGCAAAATGGAAATGCCATAACATGAAAAAAACAAAGGCTCATATCAATGCCTTTCTTGGAAAGGATACTGATTTTGAAGGGAAATTGACCTTCAGCGGAACAGTACGAATAGATGGGCTTTTTAAGGGCGAGATCTTTACAGAAGGAACTCTGATTGTTGGCGAGACGGGAGTCGTACAGTCTGATATCCACGCTTCGCGTATTATTATTAAAGGCGAAGTACGCGGAAGCATAGTTGCAGCAAACAAAATTGAAATGCTTGCTCCTGGTAAGGTTTTCGGAAATATTCAGGCCTCCATTATTACGATGGAAGAAGGTGCCCTCTTTAGGGGAAATTGTCACATGAAGGATGACAGTCTCGAGGCTGACAAGAAAGTGGCGTTTCTCCCTTGATATTTGGTTTTTGGAATGCACAGCGAGCTCAGTCCCGTATATTGCTGCGGTGTTGTCGAGCGAATTCAATAATAAAACACGTGCATTTGGGGTTTCCTGTGGCGGCTTTAGCGAGCGTGCAGAAGTCCAGGTGCAGGGGTTTCCGGCGAAATTTTAATGGGGGGATCTTATTAAAAATGGGATCTATCCCCTCTATTTAGGTTTATCCTGTAACTCATTAAGATAAGGTTGCGCGCGCCATGCTGAAGATTGATTCAACCCTACTCATCCAGATTGCCAATTTTCTGTTACTTCTCTTTTTCCTGAATATTTTTCTTTACAGACCTATTCGTAGAATTCTGAATCGGAGGCTTGATGAAACGAATTCTCTAAAGAAAACAATAGAGGATTATCATGATCGATCCGAAGAAAACGAGAGAGGTATCGAAGAGGGCGTGGTTCAGGCCAGAAAAGATGGTTTTGAGGAAAAAGAAAGTTTGAGGGGGCAAGCCCTTAAAGAAGAAAAGGAGATACTGCTAGAGGCAGGTTCCTCCGTGGAAGAGAAAAAGGAAAAGGCCGATAGAGAACTGAAAGGTAAAATGGCGGAAGTTAGGAAAATTTTGGAAGAACAGGTTGCAGGGTTTTCTCAGGAACTGGCAGAAAAAATACTGGGGAGGAACATTTAATGATGTGCTCAAGAGGCCGGAAAATGAGCCCTGTATTGATCGCCGTTTGCACCCTTTTATGCCTGCTTTTGCTTTGCGGGTTGGGTTTCGCCTCAGGGGAGGCAGGTCACGGTGAAGCCCATGATAATGCAAGGCTATTGGATCTCGGTTACCGTTTTCTCAATTTTGCCTTATTGGTCATCATCCTTTTCGTGGTGATAAGAAAGACTGCGATAAAGGATTTTTTCTCGGCCAGAAGGGAAGAAATAAGGAAAAATTTCGATACCCTGAAATCGGAAAGAGACAGTGCCGAAAAACGTTATCAGGAGCTGGAGAAAAAGCTAAAGGAATTTGAGAAAAAAAAGCAAGAAATTATTGATCAATTCAGGGCGGAAGGGGTTACGGAAAAGGAAAGGATTATTGCTGAAGCCGAAGAAAGGGCGAAGCAAATCCTAAACCAAGCAGACCTTACGATAGAGCGGGAGATTCGTGCGGCAGGAGATAGATTAAAGCAGGAAATGGTGGATGTAGCAGCCCGAAAGGCTAAAGAAATTATTTCTAAAGAGATAAAAGACAGTGATCAGGATAATCTGGTTGATGAATTCATAGAAAAGGTGGGGAAATTAAATTGATCGGTTCGAGGATTTCCAGGAGATATGCCAAAGCCCTGCTCAGTTTGGGGCAGGAAGACGGACAATACGCAGAATACGGGCAGAACCTTAAGGAATTTGCAGGTTTTTGTTTGGCCAATGAGGAGTTTTTTCGGGTCGTTTCAAACCGTCTGTTTTCTGTGGAAGAGCGCAAAAAGGTTCTTGAAGTTGTTTTGGAAAAAAGCCTTTTTAAGGATGTGGCCAAGAATTTCTTGAGGCTCCTTCTTGACAAAGACAGGATCGGGATAGTCGAAGAGATTAGCGACTACTATTCGAAGCTCACGGATGAGATTTCCGGAATAACCCGTGCTGATATAATTACGGCCAAGCCTTTGAAAACAGATGCACTGGAAAGGCTGGAGAATGCCTTGACAGAGATGACCTCGAAAGACGTAAGGATGGAGGTCAAGGAAAATGAGTCCCTCATCGGGGGGATTATTGTCAAAATAGGGGATTTGGTATTGGATGGAAGCGTAAAGGCCCAGCTTGAAGGGCTGAAAGAATCATTAAAAAGGGGTGAATACAGCTAATGGAGATCAGAGCAGAAGAGATAAGTCAGGTAATCCGGGACCAGATTAAGGATTACGAGAAGAAGGTGGAAGTGAGTGAGACCGGAACCGTACTATCAGTCGGCGATGGCATTGCCCGTGTCTATGGGATTGAAAAGGCCATGGCAATGGAGATGGTCGAATTTCCCGGTGGTATCTTCGGTCTGTGTCTTAATCTGGAAGAGGATAATGTGGGTGTCGCCATAATGGGAGATGATTCAAAAATCAAGGAGGGTGATACCGTGAAGCGAACTGGCAGGATTGCGGAGATCCCTGTGGGAGAAGCAGTCCTCGGCCGAGTTATTGACTCCGTGGGTCAGCCCCTAGACGGTAAGGGCCCCATTGATGCTTCCGAGTTCCGCCGTGTTGAAGTGGTGGCGCCCGGTGTCATCGAGCGACAGCCGGTGAAGGAACCCATGTATACCGGGCTCAAGTCAATTGATGCAATGACGCCCATTGGTAGGGGTCAGCGCGAATTAATTATTGGTGACAGGCAGATCGGCAAGACGGCCATATGCGTTGACGCCATTATTAACCAGAAAGACACCGATATCTATTGTATCTATGTTGCGGTAGGGCAGAAGAAGTCCACTGTGGCACAAGTGGTTGACGTGCTGGAACGTAATGGTGCCATGGAATATACTACTGTCGTAGCAGCCTGTGCAAGCGACCCCGCCACCCAGCAGTTTATTGCCCCATATTCAGGTTGTGCGATCGGTGAGTATTACAGAGAAAAAGGACAACATGCCCTGATTATTTATGATGATCTGTCAAAGCAGGCTACCGCCTACAGGCAGGTTTCCCTTTTACTCAGGCGGCCGCCCGGCCGCGAGGCATTCCCGGGAGATATTTTTTACAATCATTCCCGCTTGCTTGAGCGCGCAGCAAAGCTGAGTGAAGAACGCGGAGGTGGTTCGCTTACGGCACTGCCCATCATCGAAACGCAGGCCGGTGATGTTTCCGCCTATATTCCTACGAATGTCATTTCAATTACCGATGGACAGGTCTATCTGGAGCCGGGCTTATTTTTCTCGGGCGTCCGGCCTGCCATTAACGTGGGCCTTTCCGTTTCGAGAGTCGGCGGTGCCGCCCAGACCAAGGCCATGAAAAAGGTAGCCGGAACGCTACGTCTTGATATGGCCCAGTTCAGGGAGCTGGAGGCATTTGCCCAGTTTGGCAGTGATCTGGATAAGGCTACTCAGAAGCAGCTCAACAGGGGGCAAAGGCTCGTCGAAGTACTGAAACAGCCGCAATTTAAGCCGATGCCGGCCGAAAAAGAGGTGGCAATCCTGTTTGCCGGGGCGAATGGGTATTTGGATGAATGGCCTGTTGAGTCCGTGGGCGAATATGAAAACCAGATGCTGGAGTTTGTGGAGAGCAGATATTCCGATATCTTGAGTAACATTAAAGAAAAGGATGATATAACAGAAGAGGTTGAGGAAAAGTTGAAGAAGGCCCTTGATGAATTCAAAGGAATTTTTCAGCCGTCCGCCTGATGTTGAAAAAGTCTGATTAGCTGAGTGGTTAAACAGTTGGGTGGTCAGATTGTTGATACGTCATTTTCCACAAGAATTTTTCACGGCTCAACACTTATACGCTATTAATCCGCTGAAGGAAAAACGAATTAAACTCGATAAGAAAGAGAAAGGCTAAATGGCAACCTTAAGAGATATCTTGCGTAAAATAGGAGCTGTCAAAAAGACAAGACAGATTACAAGGGCAATGAATATGGTGGCAGCAGCCAGGCTCCGGGGCGCACAGGCACGAATGGAAGGTTTTGAACCCTATGCGGCCAAGTTTTCGGAAGTTTTGGGAAATCTTGCGATTCGGATAGAACCCGACATTCACCCCTTGCTTGTAAAGAAAGAAGATATATCCAGGCTCGCATTACTTCATTTCACAGGCGACAGAGGGCTATGTGGTAGTTTCAATACAAATCTGATAAACATGGGCGAGAAGTGGATCAATGAGCAAAAAGGCAAGGGCGTGAGCTGCGATCTAACCACTGTCGGCAAAAAGGGCAGGGATTATTTTGGTAAGAGAAACTTAGAAATTGCCGACAGCTACATTAATGTGTACGGCACTATGGACATGTCTTTTATTAATCAGATGGCCAAGGGGTTTATAGACAGATACATGGCGGATGAAATCGATGGGGTCTATATGATATACAGTCGTTTTGTCAGCATGGCAAAGCAGGAGCCCACGCTGGCAAAGCTTATTCCAATTGAACCGGTGCAAAATGAAGAAGCGCAAGAAGAATCGGGCTCAGTGGAATACCTTTATGAACCTGATCCAGAGGGGCTTTTAATCGATCTGCTGCCGAAACATATCGGCGTTCAAATAGTCAACGCCTTTCTGCAAAACGAGACCAGCGAACATGCCGCCCGTATGGCTGCGATGGATAATGCTTCCAAGAACTGTAATGAACTTATAGATAATCTTACACTTGTGTATAACAAAGCTCGGCAGGCAGCCATTACGGCTGAACTGATGGACATTGTAGGTGGTGCTGAGGCCTTGAAAAAGGCATAATGGTTTTTGATAAAAGGAGGTCTTAATTTAGTCATGAACGAGGGTAAACTAATTCAGGTCATTGGTCCGGTCGTTGATGTGGAATTTGCAGAGGGAGAGCTTCCTGAAATTCTTACGGCTCTCCTTATCACCAATCCAGCCATCGATGATACAGAGGATAATCTTGTTGTAGAAGTTGCACAGCATCTGGGTGACAACGTGGTGAGATGCATTGCGATGGACGTGACAGACGGCCTTGTGAGGGGTATGAAGGTAAAAAATACGGAAAAGCCGATTCAGATGCCTGTTGGGGAGCCTGGCCTGGGTCGGGTTCTCAATGTTGTTGGAAGACCCGTGGATGGTTTGGGTCCTGTTGATGCCAAGGAATTTTATCCTATTCATCGTCATGCCCCAACGTTTGAGGAGCAGGACACCTCGGTCAACGTGCTTGAGACTGGGGTCAAGGTTATTGATCTTCTGGTTCCGTTTCCAAGGGGTGGAAAAATGGGGATGTTCGGCGGTGCCGGTGTAGGCAAGACCGTGGTCATGATGGAGATGATCCACAACATTGCAATGCAGCACGGCGGGATCAGCGTTTTCGCAGGCGTTGGCGAGAGGACCAGGGAGGGTAACGACCTTTATCTGGAGATGAAGGAATCGGGTGTTCTCCCGAAGGCAGCCCTTATTTACGGCCAGATGACTGAACCTCCCGGAGCACGTGCAAGGGTGGCCCTGTCTGCCCTGACGGCTGCAGAGTATTATCGGGATGAGAAGGGACAGGACGTACTGCTTTTTATTGATAATATATTCCGTTTTACACAGGCCGGCTCAGAAGTTTCAGCCTTGCTTGGACGCATGCCTTCCGCCGTGGGTTACCAGCCTACTTTAGGGACTGATTTAGGAGAACTTCAAGAGAGGATCACATCAACGACAAAGGGTTCCATTACATCGGTTCAGTGCGTGTACGTTCCCGCCGACGACCTGACAGACCCGGCTCCAGCTACCACATTTGCCCATCTTGACGGTACGGTCGTTCTTTCAAGGCAGATAACAGAGCTCGGCATTTATCCTGCCGTCGACCCATTGGATTCCACTTCTCGAATCCTGGACCCGAATGTCCTTGGAGAAGACCACTATAATGTTGCAAGACAGGTCCAGCAGATACTTCAAAAGTACAAGGATCTTCAGGATATTATTGCTATTTTGGGAATGGATGAACTTTCAGATGAGGATAAGCTGGTCGTGGCCAGGGCTCGAAGGATGCAGCGTTTTCTATCTCAGCCATTCCATGTTGCAGAGACATTTACGGGTACGGCAGGTAAATATGTCTCCGTAAAAGATACTGTCCAGGGGTTTAAAGAGATTATTGAGGGGAAACACGATGATCTGCCGGAGGCAGCTTTTTACATGGTTGGTTCGATAGAAGAGGCGCGGGAAAAGGCCGGAAGAATGGCAGAGGCCAGCAAATAGAGGTGACTTAAACATGGGCAAGCTTTATTTGGAAGTGATTACCCCGGAAAATGTGGTCGTGAGCCAGGAGACAGATAGTGTTATTGCCCCCGGGACCTTGGGGGAATTTGGTGTGCTCCCCGAGCACGTAGCGTTTCTGTCGGGAATTGTGCATGGTGAACTTCGTTATAGCCTTGACGGTAAGACGGAATCCCTTGCCGTAAGTACAGGTTTTTCTGAGGTTTTCAATAATAGGGTTTCTGTCCTGGTGGATACCGCTGAGCGGCATCACGATATTGATGTGGAACGCGCGAGGCGTGCCATGGAAAGGGCAAAGGAAAGGTTGACAAAGGATCGAACTGAAGATGTTGATTTTTTAAGGGCTGAAGCGGCCTTAAAAAGGGCGATTGCCCGCATTAAGGTTGCCGAAGCGCCAAAATAATTAAGAGATTCTAATAAACTGTTCAAAAAAGGCAAGCAAGGGGCGCTTGCCTTTTTTATTGACGTAGTAATAGGTAAGTGTATAATATTATATCTAATTAAGCGAGGATGGGAATTTATGGATACGCAAATGGGTGATATTGATCAATTTCAGGTACTTGAAGACAAGATAGAGGGCCTTATTGAACGGATAAGGATTTTAAAAAAAGAGAATGAATCTCTTTCTGAAAAGGCCCAAATTCAAGAAGAGAGACTGGCCGATCAAAACGAGCAGATATTACGCCTGAAGGAATCCAGAGACGGTGCAAAGCAGAGGATTGTTTCTCTTCTGGAGAAAATTGAACACATTGATATCTAGTAGAACGTTTCCTAAATATTCCTGCAATAAATACAGTCATTGCGAGCGAAGCGAAGCAATCTCTAACACTATGGAATTTCAATAAGATTGCTTCGTCGCTACGCTCCTCGCAATGACGTGTTGTTTGCAATGTTATTTTGGAATCATACCACTAGTGCTCCGAAAAAAATTTCCGGATTAAAAGGCTTCGTTCCTTGAGTAAGGCTAGGTAAATATTTCAAATCTGTTCAAAGGGATGAACGGGTGAATTTGGAAAAGCCTATAAAAGTCAAAATATTTGACCACGAATACCTGATCAAAAGCGATGAAGACGAAGAGCAGGTTCAGAGGATAGCGCAATTCGTGAATGAAAGGTTCAGTGAGATCAGGGAGGGTATGGAGGAACTGTCAGAAGGAAAAACGGCCATACTGGCCGCTTTTCATATCGCAAGCGATTATTTTCAGGTACTCAAAGAACGCGATGATTTGGTAAAGGATATACAGGATCGGGCAAAATCGTTGAATTACCAAATCGACTCCATTTAGAACAAAGAAACGTCAGGTTTTGGAGAAAATAACATTTCCTGCGATGAGCCGGTTTTGTGATTGAGATCATAATGGTAGGCAGGTAAACCGGGAAATGACTATATAAAGTAAGATCGAAGGTTATGAGGCTAATTCCACTAAGGGTGAATGATATAAATTTAAGTTGGTTGAGTCAAAAAGACAGATAAACTGTAGATGTAAAAGTTTGCTTACTGTCATGAAATATAATAATCTAAAGTTAAAATCAATTATTTAGAAACTCGATCAATTTTTCTTCCCTTGGTTTAGATAGGTTTAGCCCTTCCCTTGGTTCTTGCCTTTTAATTAATTATCTCAAATCAGATGGTTAGGATAAAAATATTATCAAAAAATATTGTCTGATTTAGTAAAATCCAGGAGCATTTTTCTATCATGACTGCTATTCATATAGGTGGGATTATTCTTTTAGGTCTCATTGTGGGTATCCCAGTCGGTTTTTTTATACGCAAGAAGACCGTGGAAAGCAGGGTTGATTCCATAGAGAATTATTCAAAGAGAATACTTCAAGAGGCCCAAAAAGAAGCAAAAACATTGAAAAAAGAGGCGGCTCTTCAGGCCAAGGACACGCTCTACCAGATGAAGGTTGAGTTTGAGAAGGAGACAAAGGAAAAAAATGAGCAGTTATTGGTCCAGGAAAAACGTTTGTTTCACAAAGAGGAGAATTTAGACCGAAAAATTGAACAACTTGAGAAAAGGGAAGGAAGAATTGGTGACAGGGAAAGGTCTATCGATCGGATTGATAAGGAACTGAGACGCAAAGATGAAGAATACGCACGTCTCATTCGGGATCAGAGAAGGCATCTGGAAAATTTGGCCGGCATATCCAGCGAGGAGGCAAAACAGTACCTCATCAGCTCAATGGAATCAGAGGCAAGGCATGATGCCGCAAAAATGATGCGAAGGATTGAGAATGAGGCAAGAGCGGAGGCTGATCGAAAGGCCCAGGACATTCTCGCCTTATCCGTAAAGAGATACGCGGGGGATTATGTAGCAGAAAAGACGGTCTCCGTTGTAAACCTTCCCAACGATGAGATGAAGGGGAGGATAATCGGCCGAGAAGGCAGGAACATTAGAGCGATAGAAGCTGCCACCGGAATAGATCTGATTATTGATGACACGCCCGAGGCCGTTATATTGTCCGGTTTCAACCCCATAAGGCGAGAGGTAGCAAAGATCGCCTTGGAGAGACTTATAGATGATGGAAGGATTCATCCTGCAAGGATTGAGGAGATTGTAACAAAGGTAGGCAAGGAAATAGAGGGAAGTATAAAGGAAGCGGGAGAACAGGCCACCTTTGATGTTGGAGTCCACGGAATTAATTATGAACTCGTCAAGCTCATTGGACGACTGAAGTACCGTTCGAGTTATGCCCAAAACGTGCTTCAGCACTCAAGGGAGGTCAGCTTTATCAGCGGCATGATAGCGGCAGAGCTTGGTTTGAACGTAAAGCAGGCAAAGAGGGCCGGCTTGCTTCACGATATTGGCAAGGCCGTAGACCATGAGGTGGAGGGTCCACATGCGATTATTGGGGCCGACCTTGCAAGAAAATACGGGGAATCCAACGAAGTCGTTCACGCTATCGCGGCACACCACGAAGATGTGCATCCTGAGTCTGTTTTGGCCGTTCTGGTACAGGCTGCGGACACTCTTTCCGGAGCAAGGCCAGGGGCACGCCAGGAGATGCTGGAGTCCTACGTTAAGAGATTGGAAGGGCTGGAAAAGATCGCCATGTCATTTAACGGCGTCAATAAGTCCTATGCCATTCAGGCCGGGCGCGAGATTCGCATAATGGTTGAAGGAAAAACCGTCAATGATGATCAGGCTTTTATTATTTGCAGGGATATAGCAAAGAAGATAGAAAAGGAATTAACCTATCCCGGACAGATCAAGGTCACAGTCATTCGTGAAACAAGGGCCGTAGAATACGCCAAGTGATCCTTTATTGATATTAATCCTTCGTAACAAATCTTTCCACCTTTGCTTTTTTCTTTAAGTCCTCGGTATATTCACTAACCTGTTCCATAACTTTTTTCTGCTTTAGATATTTCTGAAGTTTCTCCTTTATATCTACATAAGCGATTGAAGTCCTGGGTTTTTTGTCAACGGATTTGATGAGATGGTATCCGAACTCTGTCTCCACTATGTCACTGACCTCACCCGGAGAAAGGGCGAAAGCCTTATCTGAAAAAGGTTTTACCATTTGTCCGCGTGTGAAGTAGCCCAGGTCTCCTCCTTTGGCACTGCTTGGACACTGAGAAACCTCTTTGGCAACGGATGCGAAATCTTCACCTTTTTTTAGTCTGTTCTGGATATCTTCAATCTTCTTGCGTGCCTCAGCCTTCCGGCTATCTTCCGCCTGGGGTTCTATTTTGATCAAAATATGGCGTGCTTTTACTATTTCAGGCTTTTTGAAGTCGTTTGGATGGCTGTCATAGTAGTCTTTTACCTTTTCATCGGACACGGTTGTTTTTTCGACAAATTGTATGTCGATGAATTTTCTTACAGACATCTCCCTGACAAGTTGGGATATCAAATCTTCCTCGGATAGATTCATATTGAGCAGGGCCTTTTTGAAGCCGTCTTCCTCAGGAAATCTTTTCTTTATCGTACTAAGCTGTTCGTTGATCACCTTTTCTTCAATTTTTACACCTTGTTTTTGGCTCTCCTGATAAAGCAATTCAAGATTGATAATATTTTCAAGGACCTGCATTTTAATTGTTTGCAGTTGCTCGTCCTTGACGGGTTTCCCCATGCTGACGAGGCGGCGTTTAACGCCATTCAATTCTCTGTCAAAATCACGTTGTGTGATTGTCTTTCCGTTAACCAGGGCAACCTTGGCCTCTGGTGACTTCTTTTCCTGTGCACATGACGGCAAGGCAACCCATGCCATCATACCCACAAAGGTTGCAAAGACCAAAAATGATCCAGTTCGTTTTATCTTCATAAAAATTTCTCCATTTTTCGTCTTCATTATGCCCTTATTCCAGCTCAGGTATATGAGAGCGGACCACTGTGCTGATGGGCTGTTAGTCAGCGCAGCCTCAAGATCAGGCATCAAAGAAAATACTTGGCTCTTAGGCGCCAAAGATTTTTCATGAGGCTTAAGCACAGCAGGCAAGGGAATGATAGAGGAATCGCCGCTATGTGTCAAGAATTGACCGACTACATGATCCACCATCAAGTTGTTTTTGCGCCTCTCTCTGAAACTGGACAAATAGTCCGTGTCTTGCATCATAAATTTACACATCTATGCTGGATTCCTACAATTATTTCTTTGTGTTTAGGAGCCGTTGAAGTATGATAGAGGCATGGCACAAGAAAAAAATACGGTCTTCCTGGTAGATGGGAGTTCCTATATCCACCGCGCATATCATGCCATAAGAAACCTTTCCAATTCCAAAGGGTTCCCTACGAACGCCTCCTTTGGATTCACCAAAATGGTCCTTAAACTTCTTAAGGATAAGGAACCGGAATACCTTGCCATAGTCTTTGATGCAAGGGGACCCACATTCAGACATAAGATTTATCCTGATTATAAGGCAAACCGGCCACCAATGCCGGATGATATGGCCACACAGATCCCTGTTATCAAGTCAATTCTAAAAAAATTGAATATCAGGACGATAGAAAAGAAGGGATATGAGGCCGACGACATTATCGGAACTTTGGCCAGGGCAGGCGAGGAAAAGGGCTTTATGGTCGTCATGGTAACCGGAGATAAGGATTTCAGACAACTTATAACGCCTAATGTCTCCATGTGGGACACCATGAAGGATGTGGTCACGGATGATGTGTTTCTCAAAAAGACCTACGGGTTTGATCCTGTAAAATTCATTGATGTGATGGGTCTTTCCGGTGACAGCACGGACAACATCCCCGGTGTCCCCGGCGTGGGCGAAAAGACGGCCGTGGGTCTGGTAAGGGAATTCGGATCTTTTGAAGGCGTCTTTGATAATGTCGAAAGAATAAAGAAAAAAAAGTTAAAAGAGAACCTTCAGGGTTTCCGGGACAAGGCCGTACTGAGCAAAAAACTCGTTACAATTGATCGTTTTGTGCCTATTGACGACGACATTGAAAAGCTAAAGTTAGGGGAACCCCTTGGTGACGAACTGGCTGATATTTTCAGGGAACAGGAATTCAAAGGCTTATGGGAACAGTTTGCAACAAGAAAAGAAGGACCTAAGGATTATGACCTGTGTCTTTCAGCAGAATCGTTACGGGTTCTGATCGGACAGATAAAATCAAAGGGCATAGTGTCCGTTGATACGGAGACCACCAGCAAGAATTCGCTTGAGGCCGAACTCGTAGGTATCTCCTTTTGCTGCGACGAGGGAAAGGCTGTCTATCTGCCCCTTTCTCACCAATATTTAGGTGCCCCTTCCCAGCTGAACTGGTCCGAAGCCGTCGAGATCCTGAGGGGAGTCCTGGAGGATAAGCTGGTAAAGAAGATAGGACAGAATATAAAATATGATGCTGAGGTTTTAAAACGGCATGGGGTGACGCTCAAGGGAATCCACTTTGACACCATGATCGCCTCTTATGTCATCAATCCCGGTCTCAGGCAGCATAATCTCGATTATCTGGCACAGCATTACCTGAATCACAAGATGATCAGCTACAATGACGTGACAGGAAAGGGAAAAAATGCCTGTAATTTTTCAGAGGTTGATGTGGAAAAGGCCAAAGAATATTCTTGTGAAGACGCAGATATTACCCTGAGATTGTGGCACATTCTTGATAGAAAATTGCAATCGGAAAAAAATGAGGACCTTTTTTACGAAATGGAAATGAAGCTTCTCCCGGTTCTCATTGATATGGAGATGACCGGCATTAAGATTGACACGAACTTTTTTAAAGGGATGTCTAAACGCTTCGCCGAGCAGTTGAAGGTGTTGGAAAGGGAAATATACGATGAGGCCGGTATGGAATTCAACATAAACTCACCGCAGCAGTTAGGAGAAGTGCTCTTTGAAAAACTTCAACTGCCGGTCCAAAGGAAGACGGCAAAGACAAAAAAATACTCCACTGATGTTAAGGTCCTGAGGAAACTCTGTGCCTTTCCTCATAAAATGCCAAAACTGATATTGAGATACCGGTCCCTTTCAAAGCTCAAATCTACCTATTTGGATGCACTGGTTAAGATGGTTGACCCTTCCACAGGAAGGCTCCATACATCCTACAACCAGACCGTAACCGCAACCGGAAGACTAAGCAGCAGCGAACCGAATCTACAGAATATCCCCATACGGGGCGAGGAGGGCCGGGAGATTCGAAAGGGTTTTGTCGCAGGTAAGGGCTGTTACATGGTTTCGGCGGATTACAGCCAGGTGGAGCTCAGGCTGTTTGCCCATTATTCAAAAGATGAGGCGTTTATGGAGGCGTTTAGGCATGATGAGGATATTCACGCGCGTACCGCTTCAGAGATTTTATCCGCTGAAAATGGGATCGTTACCCCTGAAATGAGGGGCATTGCAAAGACAATAAATTTCGGCATCATATATGGAATGGGGCCGAGAAAGCTGAGTGATGAGCTGGGTATTGATCATAAGATTGCCAAGGATTATATTTCCGCTTATTATGGAAGATACCAGGGCATTAAGAGGTACACGGAACAAATGATTGAAACGGCCCGGAAAAGGGGTTATGTCACCACGCTTTTCAACAGAAGACGCTATTTGCCGGATATTGACCATAAGAATAACAGGATCCGTTCCGAGGCGGAACGGATGGCTATTAACACCCCTATTCAGGGCACGGCAGCCGATCTTATAAAAAAGGCCATGATCAATATCCACAATCGGCTAAAAGAGGAGAAACTCGAATCCAAGATGCTCCTTCAGGTCCATGACGAGCTTGTTTTTGAAGTGCCCGAACAGGAGCTAAAACGGGTCATGGCCATGATCAAGGAAGAAATGGAAAGCGTGTATCCCTTGAGCGTCCCTTTGAAGGTTGACATTAAGAGAGGAAGGAACTGGGATGAAGCGCATTAGTTTCCGTCCGGAAACGGTTTTTTTCCGCAATCCCTGCCTGGGGCAGGCAGTTCCGCTTCAACTTTCATCATCGTAATCATGTGTTGTCGAGCGGCGCACGTATTAAAGGGAAGAAACACATATAAAATACGACAATAAGGAAAGTCTATCATGCCATTTGTTTTCGGACCCGTACCCTCGAGGAGGCTGGGCTTGTCATTAGGGATTGATTTGATCCCATCGAAGACCTGTACCTATGATTGTCTGTACTGCCAGGTGGGCAGAACCACGTCAAAGACAATAAAAACAGCTTCTTTTGCGCCTGTCGGGGATGTCATTGATGAAATCGAAATGAAACTCGGCGGATGCGATCCGGATGTTATTACCCTTTCCGGCTCAGGCGAGCCCACGCTCAATTCCGATATCGAGCAGGTTATTGCTGCCATTAAAAAAATGACTGAAAAAAGGGTTGTCCTCTTAACAAACGGCTCCCTCTTCTGGAAAAAAGAGATTAGAAAAAGGGCCTTGAATGCGGATATTGTCATGCCGACATTGACAAGCGCCTTTGAAAATACATTCAGGGAGATACACAGACCACATCCCAAGCTCAAGCTTGATGTTATTATAGACGGCCTGGAGACTTTTCGGCGGGACTATAAGGGGCAATTGTTCTTAGAGGTTGTCATGCTGGCCGGTATCAATGACTCGGATGAAGAGATTGAATCCTTAAAAATGCTGGCGGACAGGATTTCTCCGGACATGATACATCTGAACACGGTAGTACGTCCTCCGGCGGATTCCAGGGCAATGCCACTTGACAGGAGAAGGTTAGAAGATATAAGGATATTTCTCGGCAACAAGACCGAAATTGTGGCCGGTGATCCTGTTGCCGGGAAAAGGAAAAAAAGAGATTCCATGGCGGTCAGCCTTCTGGACATGATAAGAAGAAGACCGCTTAAGCCGGTTGATATATCAAATACATTATCGTTGTCATTAGAAGAAGTTGAGGGGCTGGTAAAGGGCTTAGTCATTAAGGGCTATGTTCGTAAGCAAGAACATTCAGGAGAGATTTATTACGTAAGCAATCTGCAATCAGAAGTCACGGGTAAGCCGTAAAAAAAGGGTAAGACAATAGGTCTACAGAGTCCATGCTTCGGCCGCCGAATGGCCTTCTGTCTCATCTTCCTTTTTGCTGACAGCCGATGCCTGATAGCTGGATGCTTGCACTCATAAGGGCAATGAAAAATACAGCCGATAAAGATCTAAAAGAGTCACGGGATTCTGAGCATTACTATGTAGGTATTGACGCCGGGTCTGTGAGCCTGAATTGTATTGTCATAAATGACAGGAGGGAGATTGTCTATGAATCGCCCTATGATCGTCATATGGGAAGAGTAGAAGAGAGGCTTTTGACCCTTCTTAACGACTTATACAGTAAATTCAGTGAGGAAAAAATCAGGTCTGTTTCCTTTACGGGGAATCACGGGAAAAAGCTCAGCGAGCAGTTAGGGGCATTTTACGAATTCGAGACAATAAGCCAGGTCCTGGGCGCTGTTTCTCTCATTCCTGATGTCAAATCCATCATCAGTATGGGAGGGCAGGACACCGCACTATTGCAAATTAATCATTATGATGGCGGGTGGGATCTGGAATATTTCAATACAAATGGGCCATGTGCCTCCGGCACCGGATCTTTTATTGAGCAGCAGGCCCAGAGACTTGCTACCGCCATCTATGCCAGGGAGAAGGATGCGTCTCAGAAAAACATCGATGGGATTTTAGCCGATTTCATAAAACTTGGTTTGAGGAGCCGAAAGCCTGCCAACGTGGCGTGCCGCTGCACGGTATTTACAAAGTCCGATATGATTCACCTGCAAAACAAGGGGGAAAAATTAGAGGACATTATTCACGGTCTGCATATTGGAAACGCAAGAAACTACATGAGCACCATTGTGTGCAACAGGGTGTTGCAGGAACCGGTTGTCTTTATTGGGGGGCTTTCATTAAACGAACTTCAGGTGAATGCCTTTCAAAACTATTTTCCGGGTTTGATAGTGCCTCCCCATAACACGTCCATAGGTGCCTTGGGGGTATCGTTACAGGCGCTTGAGTCAAAGAATGAAGACCGTTTGGACCTGAAAACGCTTAATAAAGACAGGTTGGCCAGTGATATATCGGTTCCTTTAGCGCCTAAACTGGAGTTGAAACAGACGGTTTTTCCGGAGACTAATGAGCTTGAGAAAAAATCATGGTCAAAAAAGGCCAGAACATACTTAGGTATCGATATCGGATCCACAACCACGAAATATGCGATTATAAACCAAGATAGCGAGATTATTCATAAAAGCTATGTCATGACCCAGGGAAAACCCATAGAGGTCACACAGGGGCTTTTGAAGACTATCAGGGATGATGTGGGAGAAAGTATTGAAATTGTCGGTACGGCTACGACAGGTTCCGGCAGGAATGTTGTGGGTGATTTTCTAAACGCTGATTTGATTATCGATGAGATAACGGCTCACGCGAGGGGCGCTGTCGACATAGATCCCGGGGTTGACACCATATTTGAGATAGGAGGCCAGGACTCCAAATACATATATATAGCCAATACTTATCCTCTCGATTTTGATATGAACAAGGTATGCGCAGCCGGTACCGGAAGTTTTTTGCATGAACTGGCCAATAAATACGGGATAAATATCGTGGGTGAGTTCGAGGAGATAGCCCTTTCATCTAAGGCACCCGTTAAATTGGCTGAGAGATGTACCGTGTTCATGGAATCAGATCTTGTTTCTTATCACCAGAAAGGTGTGAACCAAACAGACCTGATAGCGGGCCTGTGCTATGCCATTGTCCATAATTATCTAAACAGGGTCGTGGAAAAACGTAAGATAGGCCAAAGGATCATGTTCCTGGGAGGGCCTTCTCTGAACAAAGGAGTTGTTTCGGCATTTGAGAATGTCCTCGGGCGAGGGCTCATAGTCCCGCGGCACAGAGAGGTACTGGGGGCATACGGGGCCGCCATAAGCGTAAAGGAAAAAATGGACATTGAAAACCTGGGCGAAAGCTCATTCAGAGGGCTTGACAGCGCCATTAACGACCAAATGCAATATGTGGAAAAAGTGTGCCATGCAGACCCGAACTGTCATAACCAGTGCAAGCTCAAGATCTATGATTTTGACGGGCGGAAAAGCATCTGGGGCGGTGAGTGCGGACGCTATGAATTGGCTAAAATACGGGGACCAAAAAAAGAAAACTATTTCGAATTAAGACAGGATATATGGCAAAAATACATGGCCGGAGTCTATGAAGAAATTAAAGATGAGCCCATAATGGAAGCAGACGATCGTCCGACCGTCGGCATGCAAAGGGCTCTTTACGGACACCAAAGCTCTATCCTGTGGGCCCATTTTTTTGATCAACTGGGGTTTCGTCTTGTGTTTACACCACCTACCAATACACATATTTCAAAGGTCGGTATTGAGACAATGACGGCGGAGACCTGCTATCCGGTGAAGGTGTCCCACGGCCATGTTAAGGAACTCATTGGCAAGACAAGATATCTGTTCCTTCCGAGCATCATATCAATACCCACACCCGAGTCTTCCGAATCGGGATTTTATTGTCCGATGGTTCAAGGCAATACCTACATGGTCCGTATGGCCCTCGACATAGACATGGCTTCCGTTTTAAGTCCTATTGTGCATCTGAAGTATGATCCGGATACCCTTGCCCTTGAACTGTCGGAACAGATCCAATCAAAGCTCGGCGTATCCAAGGCTAAAATAAAAAAGGCGGTGTATTTTGCCATTGAGAAAAATGATCAGTTTATAAGCGAGATGTACAAACGTGGGAGACAAATCCTTGAAGAACAGGATCCGGCGATCCCCGTCGTCATCGTGACCGGAAGGCCCTATAACCTTTACGATGAAAGGCTGAATTTGAGGCTGGGCAGGAATATGGCCAAGATAGGGGTTACCACACTGCCGATGGATTTCGTTGATGTTTCTCGTGTGGATCTTTCAGATTTTCCTTCCATGTATTGGGGTCTCGGAGCGCAAATATTAAGGACAGCAAAGTTTATTATGGATTATCCTAACTACTTCGGGCTTCATTTGACAAATTTTAGTTGTGGTGCGGACTCTTTTATCGAACATTTTTACAGTTATATCATGGGTGATAAGGCCTATCTCATCCTGGAGTTGGATGAGCACAGTGCCGTTGCCGGTGTCATGACACGGCTTGAGGCCTATAAGAATGTCATTGAAAACACGATGCAAAAGATGCACTCAGATATGAAACAGGACTTGAGGGTGGCGAATTAATAAAATGGGATCAAATAAATTAGTAAATTTTCGATCGCTTTCTCAAAATGTCGGGAGATTCAATCTGAGGAACAAGAAATTTGTGATTCCTCAGATGAACAGGATAGGGAGTCATCTCCTCGCTGCTACTTTCAGAGGATTTGGAATTGATGCGGAGGTGATGGAAAATGACAAAGGCCTTGACCTCGGCATGGAACATACCAGTGGTAAGGAATGTTACCCCTGCCAGATAACAACGGGGAATATCCTGTATTACATGAAAAAAGAGGAAGAGAGGTTAGGAGAATCTTTTAATCCGGAAAACTATATCTATTTCATGCCGGAGGCGGACGGGCCCTGCCGTTTCGGAATGTACAACAAGTACCAGCGGATCGTCCTTGATTCTATTGATAAGCTTGACAGATTGAAAATAGGCTCTTTAAGCACGGACGATGGGTATTCCCTGAGCGGGCTGATTGAAGAGGAACAGGTCAGGGATCTAAGAAAGGCCTCCTATTTTTGTGTGGTTGTGGCCGATATCCTTGATAGGCTGTTGTGGAGAATTAGGCCTTATGAGAAAGAGCCGGGAATAGCGGATGACTTTATCGAGAGTTCCATGCACAAAATGGAATATGCGTTTGAAAAATACGGATCCGATAATGAATTTGATAAAATTCTGGATGACCTGGAAGATATAGTCAGGGAGGGTAGAACGATCATCGATCCGGACATTTCTCCTAAACCCCTCGTCGGGATGGTCGGTGAGATATATCTGAGGACACAGGTTCATGCAAACCAGGATGTGGTCAGGATCCTGGAAAGGTATGGAGCTGAGGTCGTAAATGCCTCCATTGCCGAATGGGTGAATTATACGACATATGATGGATTAAGGGATGCCAAGATAGGCTTCAGGTTGAGCCTCAAACAGTTCCGTCTTGGGCCCATGAAGGACCATCTGAAAAAGGCCTTTAGTTTCGGAGCCGAACTTTTTTACCAGCAGTCCAAACAAAAACAGGTCTATAAGAGTGTACGCTCTCTCATCGATCTGGCCGAAGATCATAAGGTGGCCCACCTTGAAAAAATCCTGAAGGAGCAGGATCTGTTTAGTTTTGATGTGGGTACCGAGGCATGTTTAAGTATTCCCGGGATCATTGAATATGCCAGGGAAGGATATAACGGCGTGGTGAACGTTTATCCCTTTACCTGTATGCCCAGCACTTTAACTTCGGCCATTGTAAGGCCCTTAATGAACAAACACAGACTTCCCTATTTGGATACACCGTATGATTCGAGTTATCAGCCTGGCCGGGAAGCAGCCATTCGAACGTTTATGTACCAAGCACACCAGCATTTCAAACGGAACGGCAGGAAAAAAATCACACACACGAATGACCAAGAATTATCGGGATAATTCAGAAACGGGAAAGGTGAACTGAAGAAAAAGGACGTCATAAGATGGAAACTGCATCAGGCTTTCAGTCGTGACCGGCCGAGAGGCCTTTTGTCATTTTCGATCTGAATCCATGAATACCTGCGTCCTATGGGGAGAATTATGGTGAAAAAGATGCTAATCAATGCCGTGGAGGAAGAAGAATACAGGGTAGCTATCCTAAAAGACGGGTTTCTGGATGGGTTCTACATCGAAACCACGGCGGCCGAGCAAAGAATAAGGAATATATATAAGGGGGTTGTGGAGCGAATCGAACCCAGTTTGCAGGCCTGCTTCGTCAGTTTTGGAGGTGACAGGAACGGGTTTCTGCAGATGAGTGAAGTCCATCCTGAGTATTATTCTGAAACCCCTGAGATGACGGAGGAACAGACCCTGCCTCCGGTTGAGAAAATAATGAAAGTGAGACAGGAGCTGCTTGTCCAGGTGACAAAAGAAATGCCGGGTCGAAAGGGGCCCCACTTGACCACCTATCTTTCCCTGGCAAGTCGCTATCTTGTTCTGACTCCAGGAAAGACAACCGGTGGTATTTCAAAAAAGATTGAAGATGAAAAAGAGCGGCTTCGGCTTAAGTCAATAATGAATCAGTTAATTCTCCCGGAAGGAATTGGATATATTGTCAGGACTGCGGCTCTGAAACAGAACAAGAGGGTGCTTTCCAGAGATCTCGGCCGGCTCTTGAGGATGTGGAAGGACATCCGAAAAAGGGTAAAAAAAGCCCCTGTACCCTCCCTTGTTCACAAGGAACAGGACGTTTGCCTACGGACCCTTCGTGATTACTTTACCAGCGAAATTAAGGAGGTGCTGGTGGATGACAAGGAAACGTTTTACAAGGTGAAAGATTACATGAAGGTCATATCACCAAGGCACCAGAGGCGAGTGAGACTTTACAAGCAAAAACGTCCTATTTTTGCCCACTATGAGATAGAGAAACAAATAGAAACTATTTTCGGCAATGAAGTGCCTCTCAAGTCAGGCGGCTCCATTGTCATAGACCAGACCGAGGCGTTGATTTCCGTTGATGTGAACTCCGGACGCGGTAGGGGACAAAAAGACGTCGAAAGCACGGCCTTCAGGACCAATCTGGAAGCGGCTTCGGAAATCGCGCGCCAGCTCCGTTTAAGAGATATTGGTGGGCTTGTGGTCATATATTTCATTGATATGAAAGATAAAAAACATATCAGGGAGATCGAGAGGTTACTGCGTGAGAAGACAAAAGAAGACCGTGCCAAAATTGATACCTCCCACATATCTAAATTTGGCCTTCTTGAGCTCTCCAGGCAGAGACTGAGGCCTTCCATAGAGTCCAGCAGTTACCAGACATGCAGTTATTGCCAGGGACGGGGCCTTGTTCTGTCTGTCGAATCCGCCGCTGTGTCTTTTTTGCGCAAGATATGGATGGGTATGTCAAGAGAAGGGATTGCCGAGGTCCAGGGAATACTGCCTTTGGAGGTCAGCGGCTATCTTCAGAACAAGAAGAGAAAGGAACTTGCAGAGATTGAGTCCCGATATGGCGTTAACATTGTTTTACGCGGAGACCCTTCTCTTCCACCCGGGGGAGGAGAACTTAAATTTGTAAGGGAAAACGACATAACTTGATATACTCGGCCTGTCCGTTGTTTACCGCATTAAACTGTGTGTTTTAGCCTTATGAAGTATGGATTCAAAGCCCGGTTTTTGTGCGCTAAAAATGCCTTTTTAACGATAATGACGGACCTCTGACAACCATGTTCAACAATATTATTTATTTCATTATCGTCCTCCTTATTTTCAGCCTCAATTATCCGGACAGCTCACCTGAAAATTCTATCTTTTTTTTCCTCAACATTCTCTGGCTTACCTGGCTCATCTTCTCTGGGTTCTGCTACTTGGGATTTCGGGATATCAGGAGACTTTTCAATAATGATCTTTATCACAAAAGTAATAACGGCAGTGTGATAGGCCAATACAATAAATTGGTTGCCAGGCTTTCAGCAATGGCAATTTTCCTGTTCGCATTGGACGTCTATTTCCTTAACCTGAAGCACTGGCTTCAGGCAATTCCGGGTTTTGAAAGGCTGTCCGTGATGCAGGGCCTTGTGGCATTGTCTCTCTTCATGTTTTATCTCAGCACGATCTGGTACTTTGCTTATCCGGCATACAAATCGATATTCCGCACCGAAATAACAAGGCAATCCTACATTTTTTCCAATCTAAGGATAAATCTTCCCATCCTTTTCCCTTGGTTTGTTCTTTCTTTGGCGTATGACATGATACTTTTGACCCATTGGGGCGGGCCTGACGGTTTTCTGGATAGTATCGAGGGTCAAATTGTATTTTTTTCATGTTTTCTTGTCCTGCTTATGGTTTTCATGCCCGCATTCATCCAGCAGTGGTGGGGGTGCAAGCCGATCAGGTCGTCGGAGAAGGGTCGGATACTGGAGGGATTCCTCGATGAGAAGGGTTTCAAATACCGTCGTCTATTGAATTGGCCGATTTTTGAGGGAAAAATGATGACTGCGGGGATAATGGGTATTCTTCCCAGATACAGATACCTTCTTATTACTGATTCTCTTTTGGAAATTTTGTCTCCGGAAGAACTAAAGGCTGTGCTGGCCCATGAGATGGGACATGCCAAATACAGACATCTCCTTTTGTATATTGTGTTTTTTGTGGGTTTTATGGTGCTGTCTACTGGGCTATTTGATCTTTTTTTCTACATCTTTTACGGACATCCCCTTTTTATGAATATGATTTCGCGCGGAGATTCCCAGGGAATAAGCCTTTTCTACATGATCCTCTCAGCGCCGATGCTTGTCTGCCTTTTTGTCTATTTTCGTTATGTAATGGGTTTTTTTATGCGCAATTTCGAACGTCAGGCAGATCTCTATTCAGCCGAGCTCATAGGTAGTCCCGAGCCGGCAATAAGTTCTCTGGAAAAGATTGCTTATATTGGCGGAAAAAGCAGGAATCTTCCCAGCTGGCACCATTTCAGCATCAAGGAGAGGGTGGATACCCTCTGGCGGACCGTAAAGGATCCGGATCTTGTTAGACGCCATAACAGGTTTGTGGCTGTTTCTTTTTTGATATTTTTAATTTTTTTAGGCGGCCTGGGTTATTTCCTGAATTTTAGCACTGCAAAAAGAAATCTGACCTATGAGTTCGTGGGAAAGGCTCTGAGCCAGAGGATTCTGAAGGAACCTGACAACATAGATCTCTACCAGAGTCTGGCCACAATCTACCAGCATCTGGAACGAAATCAAGAGGCCATTGAGACCTATAAGAGGATCATTGACCTGGATGCAAGCCATGCCGTCTCCCTGAACAATCTGGCCTGGCTCCTGGTTACTGTGCCGGAAGAAGAGCTGAGAGATCCGGATCGTGCCCTTGATCTGGCAAAAAAGGCTGTGGCTATCGAGCGATCCCCTGTATTCCTTGATACACTTGCGGAGACCTATTATGTGAACGGGCTTGTCCGGGAGGCTGTGGAGGCCATCCAGGAGGCAATCAGCTTGGCAACCGAAAATAAGGGGTATTATAAAAAACAGCTGAAAAGGTTTCAGAGCGATGCCGGATGAGGGGCATGGCCCATCTATGGCCAAGGCTCGATATGGCACTCTTCTCCAGTCGGCATTACGGCCCTCACGCCATGAATTTCAATACAAAGGAAATATTCCTACGGGATGATTTTTTACGACAGAGACGTCATGCGGTTGCGGGTTTTACTTCAGGATTTGTTTTTTTTTCCGTTATGTATTTTGAAAAAATTTTCCGGATAATAGCCCAGGCCAGGTAGATCAGCAGTACTGAAATGACAAACCAGAATACAGCGCCTACAAGTACCTCTTCTCCGCTGAAATTACTGAACTTGAAAACATATTCCCGTCCGAAGAGCTTCATCAGGTTCTCGGGTCTGTAGGCCTCGTTTACATAGGCAAGAAAGGAAAAAATAGGCAAATACTTTGTGAGCAGGCCCATTAAAAATGCCTCAAGAAAGTAGTTGTAATAAACCTTGTTGAGTTCAGCCTGGTCAATATTTTTGGCGAGCAATTTTCCTTTTTCACGATCTTCGCATTTCAAAGCCTCCTGGCGTAGGTTGTAATAGTATACAAACTCCTTTTGCAGCTTTTTATACCGTTCCGTCTTGAAATGCTTGGTAAAAAATTTTGCTATGAGGACCGTAATAAGGGCGATTATGAAAATTGCAAAGGCTGGTCCTAAGGAATTTAGGGGGGCGAAGACGGTATCAAGAAAGGTCTTAACGTATTGAACTAATAAAACTATCTTAAACCATAAACTGTCTAAGGCTTCTTCCATTTTAATAAGATCTTACTGTTTTTGTAAAGGGGAAGGAATTCTCCTTCCCCTTTACCGAACCGCATTCCCGGTTAAGTGTTAGATCCAGATCTCGATCTTGAAGAAACGGAAGAACAGGAAAAACAGGGTAATTGCGAGAACCCACTTCAGCACGATTTCACTGAAGAGTTTCTGCAAACGGCTGCCCAACATTCCTCCGACAAAACCGCCGATAATAATCGAGATGGCGAGCCATAGATCCGGCCAGTACCCGTTCATCATGTAGCCGATAAAGGAACCGACACTGCTGAAGGAAGTACCGATAAGGGAAATCGGCACTGCCACGTACATTGGAAGAGCGCCCAAGGTAGTCATGGCGGGCACTAACAGGAAGCCGCCGCCAATTCCGAAACACCTGGAGACGATTCCGATACCCAGGCCGAGTAAACCGAAAAGCAATGGATTAATGGTAAACTCTTCACCCCAGAACTTGAAGCGATAATCGGTCATACCTGATTTGACCGGTTCAATCTTGCCCATTTCAGCGGAACGGCCTTCCGCTTTTGCCTTGGCGACCTCATCATTGAACTTTTTCACCATGGCCTTGATGTTTTTCCTCTTTTCCATGACCTTTGGTGACAGCTCAAAGAGCGTCCTGATACCCATTACGACGACCAAAATGGCCAACCATTCCTTGAAGCTCTTCATTGGCAGGTACTGGACCACATATTTTCCAAGCCATATTGACCCGATGAAAATCCCGACACCGAACGAGATACCGACCGGCCAGGCAACACGCCTTTCAACGACCGCGTACCTGTAGAAGGACCCGATCGGTGCAAAGAGGGTCAAGGCAATGTTGGATGAGCGAAGCACATTAGCCGCGTTAATACCGATAGGTCCCGCAGTCTGCACGACCATGACCTGGAATGCGGCCATGAGCATTCCCCCGGCAGCCCCGATCATTGAAAAGTAGGCTCCAACGATGATGGCGCCGATAATGATCCAGAGGGGGTTCATGTAACGGCCACCCCTTTTCAGCCAGAAGCCCTTGCCTTTCACATTGTAGGAACCGATCTTGGCACCATTAACCGAAACATCAAACTTTGTGTCGGGTGTCGTATGACGGTAAGACTTAAAAGAGGCCTTGAATTTTCCAGTGGCCTTGTCTAACTGGATAGATGTGCCTTTATCCCAGTAGTTTTTGGTTTTGTCGTAATCTCCCAGCACACTGCGTGAAAATATTACGATTTTGCCTTTTTTTGATCCTTCTTTGGTAATGGTATTGATCCCGAATTTCTTTTCGTGCGCGTACTTAAAGAAATTCCACTGTTCCTTCGTGCTTATGGGCCCCAACATGCTCTTGGCCTGATAATCGAGGTCATCGAATTTTTTCAACTTGAACATGGTGGTCGAGTAAATCCCCTTTATAAAAGAAGGACCGCCGAATTTCTTGTCAACGACCTTGCCGAATTTGCCGGGATTGGTCGTCAGCATGTAGTAAAGGGGCGGAATGGCCGTATCCTTATCAAAGCCTACTTTCTTGCCGTCTTTTTTGAACGTCTTTACCTCGTGAGGACCGGTTGTGTCCTTCGGGGCAAACATCTTCTGCATGGCAATAGCAATATAGAGGTCTTGCCCTGGCATGATGTTGCCCTCTACGGTTACTGTATCCCCGGCTGAATAATCGGTTGCCGACAATTTGGCGGCAGCTAGGGTAGCGCTGGGGACTGCCATAAAAATGGCAATTGCGAAAATTAGTAGTAAAGGCAATATCTTTCTCATCTCTTCCTCCTTAAAATATTGTGGTTGTTAAATTCCATTATGTCGAAAAAATGGACCCCCTTCCTTAAATGCTACTTTTTAAGATCAAAATATTTGATTGCAAGCAAAGCACCTAATCCGCTGCAAACGATCCCGATTATGAGGTATAAAATAAGATCCCATCTGCCAAGCAGAAATTCACCTTCCGCGTAGAAAAACAAGAAATTCAGGGTGGTGTATGCGATGATAACGTTTAGGGCACCCGCTACTGTAGATATTATCTGTTTATGAATAAAATGATTTCGAGTCTTATTTAAAAGGGAGTACCCTGTTACAGCCGTATTGAATGCCATTATCCAGGGTATAAATTTTACTGTCTCATGGGAATGAAGAAAGGTTGTCAAGAACCAGACAATAAAGATTGTACCGAGTACACCTACGAATATGGAATAGGCGACCTTACCCAGCAGGTGGGATTTCCTTTTTATTAAATCTACCGTGTCCGTCACCGAACCTCTTGTAAAATCGTACGTCAGGTTGTGAATTTTTTCCATAATAGACAAAAACGCTTAAACCCGAAGAAGGACCTTTTTCTTAGAAATAATCCCAAAAAACCCCGCTACCAAGGGCGGCGAGGCCTCCCATAATTTTATTCCTGCAATATACTTAAAAAATTACTAATGTCAACACAAATATTTCTTTAAAATGGGCATTCGGGAATAATAAAGGTATCGTTAACTGTCTTAAATCATAAGATAAAATTCCTGAGATGTTTTTGTTAGGTCTCTTTTGGGATGTTTTGAACGGCCTTTGAGGTACTATTTAAAGGTCAACACAGGGGCCTTGGCCGCACGTTTGAGAAAATCTCCGGATGCACGGAAATTTCAATTGTTTTTTGGCTAAACTTCTGAAAAAACTAAGTATTAAGTTCGGAAATATCATTTGCGCCAGAATTCAGGAACTAAAAAGACAATGACAGTATAAATTTCTAATCGGCCTAAGAGCATGCAAAATATCAATATCCATTTTCCAAAGACAGGGGTTAAGAGATAATTCTTGGCCGGTCCCACCATGCCGAAACCGGGACCTATATTTCCGATGGATGCGGCGACGGACCCCAAGGCGGTTTTCATATCAAGGCCCAGAGATGCCATTACCAGGGTGGCAACAATGAAAAGGCCGATATACAGTATAAAAAAACCCCATATGCTGCTGAGGATATCGGCCGGGACCGGTTTGCCTCCGAGTTTGACCGTCGTGACGGCATGGGGATGTATAATGCGGAATATTTCCTGATAACCGTGCCTGATGAGCAGCATGATGCGCAGTGTCTTCATGCCGCCACCTGTTGATCCGGCCATGCCTCCTAAGAACATGCAACCCAGAAGAATCTGCTGGGATAGTGCCGGCCATTTTTCGTAGTCCGAAGTAACGAAGCCGGTGGTTGTAAGGAGTGAGGTTACCTGGAATGCTGCAGCCCGGAAGGCCCTGGTAAGAGAATCGTACACGGGGCCATATGTATTTACCGTCACAATCAATGTCAACAGGGCCAACAGAAAAAGGAAAACCCGGCATTCCGGATCCATTCCAAATATCTTCACATCTCCCTTAATTAATTTGTAATGCAGTGAAAAATTGATACCCGCAAAGAGCATAAAGAGTACAAAAACGCCATCGAAGTAAGCGCTGTTGAAATAGGCAATGCTGGCATTCTTGGTTGAAAACCCGCCCGTCGGCATAGTACAGAAGGCATGACATACCGAGTCGAAGAGAGGCATCCCACCCGCGAAGAGGAGCAGGATTTCAACAAATGTTATCAGGAGGTAGACCTTCCAAAGGGTCTTGGCAGTTTCAGATATCCTGGGCTTAAGTTTGTCCACAACCGGACTCGGAATTTCAGCCCTGTAAAGCTGCATCCCTCCTATCCCCAGAAAAGGGAGTATCGCAATAGAAAGGACAATAATTCCCATGCCCCCGAGCCATTGAGTCTGACTTCTCCAGAGAAGAATGCCCTTGGGGAGATTCTCAATATCCGTCAAAATGGAGGCTCCCGTGGTTGTAAACCCTGAAATGGATTCAAAATATGCATTTGTGAAATCTGGGATAGTACCGGAAAAGAGATAGGGAAGGGTGCCGAACAACCCGGCCATGACCCAACCAAGCGTCACCACGAATACACCGTCGCGGTGGTTCAGGTGGGCATCGCCTGGCTTTTTAGTGAATAAAAACAGGATGATCCCAGTCAGAGAGGTTATGCCCGCTGAAAGAAGAAGTGCCCGGGTGCTGCCGTCGTCATAAATGAAGGAAACAAGCAGAGGACCTGCCATTGAAAAGCCCAGGAAAAAAACCAGTATTGCGATAAACCGTGTGATGACCCGGAATTGCATTAGAAATATTCCAGTTTGACGGTGAGTAACTTTTCCAATTTGGGGATAACCTTTTCAAGGGCAAATATAATGAGGCGGTCTTTTGGCATGACGATACTGTCGCCCCGGGGTATAATAATATTTTCTCCCCGGACGATAGCGCCGACGATAGCCCCTTTCGGGAATTTTACCTTTGAAAGAGGTGAATTTACGATATCCGACGTCTCTAATGCTTCCGCCTCGATTGCTTCGGCTTGTTCGCCTTTGAGCGGGGCCACGGATATTACCTTGCCGCGTCTGATATATTGAAGAATGGCACGGACTGCAGACAGCCTCGGGCTCACCACTGTATCAATTCCAATAGCGGAGACAAGGGGAATATAACTCAACTTGCTGACGCGGGTAATGGTCCTTTTCGCCCCTAATCCTTTGGCAAGAAGAGAGATGAGAATGTTGTTTTCTTCGTCCCCTGTGATGGCAACCATAAAATCAACATCACCAATGTTTTCTTCCCGGAGAAGGTTTTTATCGCCTCCATCACCGTTAATAACAATGACGTGTTCCAGCTTCGCAGCCAGCTCGGCACATACTTTACTATTGTTGTCGATGATTTTTGCGTTGATTTTGCTCTTGTCCAACGCCGTGGCCAGGGCCGTGCCGGTTTGTCCCGCGCCTATGATGAGGACCCGTCTGAGGGTCTCTTCTTTTATATCGAACAATTTTAACATATTATTAAGTTCATCACTTCTTACCACCAAGTAGACCAGATCGTCCATCTGGATGGTATCATTACCTCGGGGAATCATAACTTGATTCTTGCGAACGATCGCTCCCACGAGCAGCTTTTCTTCCAGGTCTTTGAAGGATAGGAGTCGGCGGTCAATGAACTGAGAGTCTTTCTTTATGGTAATACCAATCAGCTTGACGCGGCCATCAACAAAGTCGATGACTTCAGATGCACCGGGGACTTCCATTATGCTCAGGATGGTTTTCACCATCAGCGATTGAGGGTTAATGAGAAGGTCAATATCCAGGGATTGCTGATTAAACAGGTCTTTTTGATCTAAAAACTCCTGATTCCTTACACGAGCAACTTTCAGCATGTATTGGTTGAGATTTCTGGCTAACAGGCAGGCGATCAGGTTCACTTCGTCACTGTCGGTAGCGGCTACAAGCATATCAGCGGTTTCGATTCCCGAGGTTTTCAGGAGATTGTGACTCGTTCCTGAACCCAAAAAGGCCTGGACATCGAGGTTTTCATTTAT
>CAZIXY010000007.1:0-31503 GCA_964543315.1 uncultured Desulfobacteraceae bacterium
GGGTGAGGGTGGAACCATTTGAATTCATTTCAAATGGCGGGGGAGGGGAAGCCCTTCCCCGCCGAGTAAAAAGGCGTAACGCGACTTTTTACGAGGTTATCAAAATTGAGAAAATAAACCTATCAAAACAAATGACCATACGCAACCAAAATTAAGCGCTCAAACAGTTCGTAAATCAACTCATATCCATTCATAAATCAGAAATATCAGGATGTCATGCTCTGTATTCAGATGTCAGCCTAATTATTTGTTTTTAAATGGATTTTACTGATGGCTTAGTACTTGTCGACCGTCCTTATGGACGGCTGGTTGCTGTAAGTCCCCCTTTCTTCGCAGTAGCCTTTCCACCCTCCGCAATAGCCTGCTACCGAGGACTTGCTGCGGAGGATGAAAATCCGGAAAATGCCATTTGTTTAATTGTAGGAAGAGCACTAATTGATGTCCGGCCTCGGATAAAGGCCGCTGCGTTCAACGATCTCCGGGACTTTGTCTTCCCATTCAATCGCCATGATGTGGAAGCCCCGCACCCCTTCGACTTCTTTGAGCCGCTGTATGGATTCCACACAGATATTGATTCCTTCTTCAGCCTGTTTTTCCTTGGCAACGCCACTCATGCGTTTGACGACATCATCCGGCACATCCATGCCCGGGACACGGTTCTTCATATATTTGGCCATGCCGGCGGATTTAAAGGGTGTCACACCTGCCAGGATATAAACCTTTTCATGGAGACCTCTGTCACGGGCCTGCTTCATCCACAGTTCGAATTTTTCCAGGTTATAGATACACTGGGTCTGTATAAATTCGACCCCGGCCGCAATCTTTTTTGCCAGCCTCGGTACGCGGATCTCAAAGGGATCGGCAAAAGGGTTTGCCGCGGCTCCTACAAATAACTGCGGTGGTCGTTTGATGTCGTCACCTCCCAGAAATTTTCCTTCATCTCTCATCAGCCTTACGGTCTGAATCAACTGCATGGAATCGATATCAAAGACATTCTGACCCTGAGGGCAGTCGCCAAAATTTTGATGGTCGCCTGAAAGACAGAGTATATTGTATATATCGAAAGATGCGGCTCCCAGGATATCGCTCTGCAGGGCGATACGATTTCTGTCTCTGGTAACCATCTGGAGAGTCGGTTCAATTCCCATCATCTTGAGATGTATACAAGACGCCAGGCTGCAAAGGCGGGTCACGGATGTCTGGTTGTCGGTAATATTGATGGCATCAACGTGAT
This sequence comes from uncultured Desulfobacteraceae bacterium, assembly GCA_964543315.1. Taxonomy (GTDB): domain Bacteria; phylum Desulfobacterota; class DSM-4660; order Desulfatiglandales; family Desulfatiglandaceae; genus JAFDHL01. The sequence continues at coordinate 1,235 of CAZIXY010000007.1, forward strand.
TTCTGATCATTTCCGCCTTCTTGGTTATTTCCTCGGGATCGCTTCCCCTTGGCGGCCCGCATTCTGATGTGACTGCCATGTTTCCTGACGCAAGCATTTTTTCAAGCTTGCTCGGTGTTTTGGTTTTCATAGTCTTACATCCTCCCTCACGACTTTTCTGGGGCCTCCGGCTCTTTCGGTTGACCAGTCCTTGATGGGCATAATCTTTTCATAGTCATCAAGTCTGCCCAGCTCCTTAAGCCGGTCGATAATCAACTGCCAGGCACAATCAAGATCCTTATTTATCTCGCACTTTCCATTTGTTGAACCACCACAAGGACCGTTTAAAAGCCTTTTGGCACAACGGGAAATGGGGCAAATACCTGCTGTTTCGCCAAGAATACATTGTCCACAGCCCTGGCATCGCTCGCTCCACACGCCTCTTTCTTCGGCTGCGCCCATGAAGCAGGTGTTCACACCGGGTAATACCGGTGTGCTGAAGTACTTTTCGGCCATGAATTGAACGCCGACCCCGCATGCCAGTGAAATAACGGCATCATACTGATCAATCCTATCCCTAATTTCCTCAAGATATTCATGGTCGCATTGTCTTTCCAGGGTGACCTCATCTATTTCCACCTTTTTCCCTTCATTTAAAAAGTACATGCGAAGGGCCGATGCTAAGATGCCGACCTCCTTTTTGCCACCGGCCTCACAGACGGTCACGCATTCATTGCATCCTGCAATAAGGATTTTCTTAAAATCCTTTACATGGGCAATTATCTCTTCAATTGGCTTTTTCTCGGCAACAATCATGGGGTTTACCTCTCTTTCTGGTTCTTGGTTTGGCAAAATGGTCAAGTAGTCGAATCGTCAAATGGTCCATTTGTTACAAATTGTTGAGGACTTTCTTTTCCTCAAGCACTCAACCAGTTAAATACTCAACTAAGCATTATGCCGCCATTTCCTTTTTGGCCTTTTTAAGCGGATTCGGGCCCAGCTCTCTTATCTTGTCGGTCATTTCTTCTGCATATTCTGCAAATCGAGGGCCTTCTCCGGATGAGAGATTATACATCTGCGCCCTTTCTCCCCCGATCCCTATGGCATCAAGGATATGCTGCGCCTGCTCCACCCTTTTTCTGGCACGGAGGTTGCCGTTATCGAAGCGACATTCACCTTCCAGACAGCCGACAACATAAACACCGTCAGCCCCTTTTTCAAATGCTCGCAGAATGTGAATGATATCCACCTTTCCGGTGCAGGGCACCCTGATAATTCTAATCGTGCCCGGATAATTGATGCGCATGGAACCTGCCAGGTCCGCTGCAGTATAACCTCAGAAGTTGCAGCAAAAGGCGACAATAATAGGTTCGAATTCTTCCATCATAAAACTCCTTCCAATAATGCTTCCACTTTGCTCATGACCTGATCATCCTCGTACCAGTTCAATTCTATGGCCTTGGCCGGACACTCGGCAGCACATATGCCGCAGCCGTGGCACAGGGCTTCATCTATTTCACTAACGCCTTCTTCGTTTATTCGAGGCACCCCATAAGGGCATGCTCGCACGCAGACAAGGCATGCCGCACACAAATCGGGATTCACCTCGGCTGTTACGGCCGAAAGGATGATCTCCGATTGAGATAGGAAAATAGAAGCCCTGGACGCTGCTGCAAGGGCCTGCGATATGGCCTCTGATATCAGCTTTGGGCTGTGTGCGGTTCCACATAAGAAAATGCCTTCGTTGGCAAGATCCACCGGTCTCAACTTGACATGGGCCTCGATGAAATATCCCTCTTCGTTTCTTGGCAGTTTCAGTATGGATGCCAATTCCTCCGTGTCTTCCGCTACCATGCCGGCACTCAGGGCAAGAAGATCGGCGGTGACGCTCAGATCGCGTTGAAGGATGTGGTCCTTAAAGGTTACCTCAATACCTTCATCCGTTGCTTTGACATCGGGAGGATTGTCCGGGCTGAAACGGGAAAAGATAATGCCTTGCTGTCTTGCCTCTGTGTAGTAGTCCTCCAAAAGACCGTACATCCTTATGTCCCTATAGAGAATATAGATTTCGGCATCCGGGTTGAGTTCTTTTATGTGAAGTGCATTCTTGACGGCGCTCTGGCAGCACACACGGGAACAGGTGGGGTTCTTTTCATTTCTTGACCCCACGCACTGAATCATCACCACTTTATTCAAATCGTCTGCGCCTTTCACCTCCAGACGCTTTCCCAGTTCGATCTGGGTGGCGACTCTGTAGTCTTGGCCGTAAAGATATTCCTCCGGTTTGTATTCATTGGCACCTGTAGCCAGGATCACAACACCGTGATCTATTTTGCGTTCGTACATGCCCGGGCCGACCATAATCTCAGTCGTAAAATTCCCCTTGAATCCGCTGAATCCAACGATAAGGGATTCGGTAAGCACCTGTATTTTCTCGTGGCCCGTGACCCTGTCTAGAAGCTCCAAAAGGTATTTCTGGATGTCTGTGCCCTCAATTGTGACGGTCAACTCCCTGGAAAGACCACCCAATTGGGCCTCCTTCTCCACAATAACCACCTCATATCCCTGGTCGGCAAGACCAAGGGCTGCGTTCATGCCTGCCACGCCGCCGCCGATGACGAGGGCTCTCCGGTTGATGGGGATACTTTTTTCCTTGAGGGGTTTCAGCAGCCCGGCCCTTGCGACTGCCATTCGTACAAGATCCTTGGCCTTTTCTGTGGCGGCCTCCGGGTCATTGCCGTGGACCCAGGAATCCTGGTCGCGGATATTGGCCATCTCAAAAAGATATTTGTTAAGGCCGCACGCCTGAAGCGTTTCCTGGAATAAGGGCTCGTGGGTTCTTGGAGAACACGAAGCAATTACGACGCGGTTGAGGTTGTTTTCCTTGATAACCTCCCTTATCTTGTCCTGTGTATCCTGAGAACAGGTAAAAAGATTTTGGTCGACAAAGGCTACGTAGGGAAGGGTAGCGGCATAGTCGGCCACGGCAGGGACATCAACGACACCGCCGATATTAATGCCGCAATTGCACACAAAAACGCCGATTCTTGTTTCAGCTTCTGAAACATCGATTTCTTCAGGCATCTCGACGGACTTGGTATCCGTGCCCCTTGTCTCGGCGAGATTTATGGCGGCGGCACAGGCCGCGGCACTGGCATCGACTACGGAACCGGGAATATCCTTAGGGCCCTGAAACACGCCGCCTACGAAAATACCCGGTCTTGATGTGTTTACGGGACTGAACGGTTCCGTCGCCGCGAAATTGTATTTGTCGACTTGGATGTCGATGCGCTCGGCCAGGGCGGTCACTGATTCAGGAATTTGCAATCCGACGGACAGAACGACCATGCTGAAGGTCTCTTCTTCGGTTTGACCTGATTCGTCCGTATATTTTATGGTGAGATCGCCGGTGGCTCTGTCCTCATCAATGGAATGAATCCTGGACTTTATGAAGCGAATACCTTGCTCGTCTTTTGCGCGGTTGTAATATTTTTCGTAGTCCTTTCCGAAGCTTCTGATATCCATATTGAATATGGCGCAATCCATGTCGTCATGGGAATGCTCTTTGGCAATCATGGCCTCCTTTAAGGCGTACATACAACAGACAGAAGAGCAATACCCATTACCACAAACATTGACGTCTCTTGATCCCACGCACTGAATCCAGGCGATTTTCTTGGGAGCCTCTCTATCCAGGGGCCTCATGAGATGTCCGCGATAGGGACCTGTGGCACTCAATATTCTTTCGAGCTCCTCGCTTGTCACGACATTGGAGAAATTACCGTAACCGAACACATCCATCCCTGACGGATCAAAACCCTCGCTGCCCGGGGTCAGGATAACCGCTCCGGCGGAAAGTGTTGATGTCTTCTGCTCATCCTTATAATTAACGGCTTTTGCCAGGCACATCATTTCACAAAGGCCGCAGCCGATGCATGTATCTATATCAATGGAGAAAGCCAGGGGTATTGCCTGGGGATAGTCTATGTATGTGGCCTTTCTGTCGTCTAATCCCAAATTATACATGTTAATCGCGGTGACAGGGCACCGTTTGGCGCATTCCCCGCAGCCCGTACATTTTACCGGATCTATATAGCGGGGGTAATTTGTTACGGTAACCGTAAAATCGCCGGGCTCGCCTTCTATGCTTTCCACTTCACAGTTTGTGATAATATTTATATTCAGATGCCGGCCGACCTCGACCAGTTTCGGCGAGATAATTCACATGGCACAGTCATTGGTCGGAAAAGTCTTATCCAGCCGGGCCATCATCCCTCCGATACTCGGGGACCGTTCGACTAAATGCACATAGTAACCCGAGTCGGCAAGGTCCAAGGCGGCCTGCATGCCGGCAATACCCGCACCAATTACCATTACTGTCCCGCTCTTTACGCCCTTGTTCGCTCCCATCTTGACTCCTTATTATTTTACGACTTGAAAAGTGCGTTCACTATTCAACTAACTCGTTGCCGGTACCGTGCTTTCAAATTCAGGGATCCCTTCACTATGTCCCTTGAAGACGACCTGATTGGTCTTTTCCAGGTCTGAAATCAGATAAGACACATTTTTGTTTTCAATTCCTGTTCGTTCGCTGATATCTCTAACGGAAGTTGAACCTTCCCTCAGTGCAATGCAGATCAGATTTTTTTGATATTCTCTTTCCAGTGCATCTGAAAGGATCTTCTTGAATTGTTTTGTTTCCCATTTTCGGCCGTACACATCGCCCTTTGTGGTTAGAGATACTTCTTTCCCTACCAGCCAGCGTAATATTTCGCTTTTCGCCGTTATTTCCGCGGCCGCTAATTCCAGAGAAAAAGCCTTGGGATCAAACTTGCCCTGGGTCCTTATGGACTCCGTAACCTCACTCACTATTTCAGCAAAACGCTGACCTTCCGCTGAGGAGCACCAGGCCAGGTGAAGCCTGTCTTTACCAATGGAAGCAAGATCCAGAAGTTCCTGTGTTAAATGAATCTTTTTTTCGGCTTGAACATTACCGTCCAGGTAATGGCAGTCACCGAAATGTCACCCGGAAACCAGTATGCCGTCCCAGCCGGCCTCCAGCGCCTTAATAATAAACAACGGGTCAACACGCGCAGAGCACATGACCCTTAAAGGCTTCACATTGGGAGGATACTGGAAGCGGGATACACCTGCCAGGTCAGCGGCAGCATAGGCACACCAGTTACACAGAAACGCCAATATTTTTGGTTCGAATTTTTTCATTATTACCTTACCTTTCATTTGACGGCAGAAACCGCGGCAAGCAGCTGGCGATCCCTGAAATGAAGCATATCGATTGCCCCCTGAGGGCAGGAGGACGCGCAAAGGCCACATCCCTTGCAGGAGGCCGGCACGTTCTTCGCCCTGAACCCGATACCCTCGATTTCCTCCATTATGATGGCTCCAAAATTACATACTTCAGCACAAAGGCCGCAACCGATACATCTTTCCGAGTCTACCTGAGAGACCAGTGGTGAAACCTTGATGCTGGGCCTTGACAGAATAATCGCCGCTTTACTGGCCGCGGCCATAGCCTGAGTAATACTTTCGTCAATCGGCTTGGGATAGTGAGCCATTCCACAGAGGAACAGCCCTTCACTTGCAAAGTCCACGGGTCTTAATTTTGCGTGAGCTTCAATGAAAAACTTATCCTCGTCAACAGGCAGCTTAAAATGGCCCGCAATATCCTCGTGGCCCGCGGGCTCGATTGCCGTCGCCAGGTTAAGGAGATCGGCCTTGATTAAAATCTCCCTCTGAAGCACGTGATCAAAAACGCGGATGTCAAGGCCGTCATTCGATTCCGAGACAACAGGCTTTTTGTCGAGGGTGTAACGGATAAAGATGATTCCCTTGTTTCTCGCTTCCTGGTAGAGGGCCTCTCTCTCGCCGTATGTCCTGATATCCCTGTATAAAATGTAGACATTTATATCGGGATTATCTTCCTTTAACTGAATTGCCTGCCCTATTGATGATGTGCAGCAGATCCTTGAACAGTATGGCCTTTTTTCATCCCTCGAACCCACACACAGGATAAAGACAACCGTCTTCGCATCTTTGACCCTGTCAGGATCCTGTTCCAAATCATGCCAGCGAGTGACCCTGGGACTTTTGCCGTAAAGGTATTCATCCGGGCTGGAGGCATTGGCACCTGTTGCAATGATGCACACACCGTGCTTTATTGTCCTTGTCTTTTTTTCTGTAATGATGTCCGTTTCAAAATTGCCGACAAATCCGGATGAACCTTTTATTTCCGCATTCAAAATGACTTCCACCATAGGGTGTTGATCTATCTTATTGATCAGGCCGGAGAGGTACTCTTGCACATCTTTGCCTCTCCAGGTCTTCCTTATTTCCCTTGCGGCGCCTCCCAGTTCATTTGATTTTTCGACAATTATTGATGGAAAACCCTGGTCTGCGAGACTGAGGGCGGCCGTCATTCCTGCAACACCGCCACCGATGATCAGTCCGGCCTTTTCGATATCAACCATTTGATCGGAAATTGGCTCCAGCAATGAAGTTTTCGCAACGGCCATTCTCACAAGATCTTTGGATTTCTCAGTGGCTTCTTCTTTGTTATGTGAGTGAACCCATGTGCATTGGTTCCGGATATTGGCCATTTCAACCAGGTTTTCGTTAAGGCCCGCGTTACGAAGAGTCTCCCTGAAAAGGGCTTCGTGGGTCGTTGGTGTGCAGGCTGCGACGACTATGCTGTTCAATTTATGTTCCTTAATGACCTCTACTATTTTTTCCTGGGTATCCTGGCTGCAGGTAAACAGGTTTTCATCAACATTAACCACATTGGGAAGGGTTTTTGCGTATTCCGCTATAGCGGGAACATCCGCAAAGCCGCCGATATTGGTCCCGCAGTTACATACGAACACACCGATACGCGGCTCTTCACCGAGGACATCTTTTTCCTCCGGAAAAGTCTTTTCCCTGGTTTCTTTTCCCCTGGATTTCGCCAGGCCGACAGCCGATGCGCAGGCGGCCGCGCTGGCCTCTGTGACTGACTGCGGGATATCCTTGGTTCCCTGTAAGACACCGGCGACATAGATGCCGGGACGGGAGGTCATAACAGGTGAAAAGTCGTCCGTGTCGACGAAATTGTTACCGTTTAGCTCAACATCCAGGTTTCGGGCAAGCTCCAAGGACGAGGTCTCAGGTTCCATGCCGACGGAAAGTACGGCAAGATCAAAATCTTCTTCGTAAGTTTCGCCCGATTCGTCAACATAACCTATTCTTAGCGTGCCGTTTTCATCTGATTCAATTATGGAGTGCACCCTTGAACGCACGAATCGGATATCCTCTGATTTCGCACGCTCATAATATCTTTCAAAGCCTTTTCCGTGCGTACGGATATCCATGTTGAATACTGTCCCCGAAAAGTCATCGCCTATGTGTTCTTTGGCAATCAGGGCCTCTTTGATGGCATACATGCAGCAGACTGAAGAACAGTAACCGTTATCGCATCTGTTGATATCGCGCGAGCCAATACACTGAAGCCAGGCGATTTTTTTGGCCTCTTTTTGATCGGAAAGGCGAGTCACATGTCCGCCAAAAGGACCGCTCGCGGAGAGAACGCGCTCAAATTCCATGCTGGTTATGACGTTTGGATAGCTGGAATACTGGTAAACATCATATTTAGAGGGATTAAAGGTCTCGAATCCACCTGTCAGTATGACGGAGCCTACATTGACCTTGAGGGTCTCCTCCTTGTCATCAAATTTGATGGCGTCTGCAGGGCAGAATTTTTCACAGGCCTTGCACTTGCCTTTCTTGAAATAGATACATTCTGCAGGATCAATAGCATATTTCAGCGGGACGGCCTGGGCATAAGGTATATAGGCTGCCTTTCTTTTGGAAAGGCTTTCGTTAAATTCGTCAATGACCTTGGCGGGACACTTTTCAGCACATATGCCGCAGGCAATGCATTTTTCCGGATCAACGTATCGGGGGGATTTTTTGATGGTTACATTGAAATCTCCCTGGTCCCCGTCGATTTTGACGACTTCGGAAAGTGTAAGGAGTTCAATGTTTATGTGCCGGCCGACCTCGACCAGTTTAGGCGAAAGAATTCACATGGCACAGTCGTTGGTGGGAAAGGTCTTGTCTAATTGCGCCATGGCACCGCCGATAGCAGGCGTCTTTTCTACCAGATAAACATAGTAGCCTGTTTCAGCAAGATCCAGTGCTGACTGGAGACCCGTAATACCACCGCCAACGACCATGACGGATCCGGATAAATGCTTGGATTTCTTATCGGTCATTGTCTGTTTCCTTTCCGAGTTGTAATCTCGAACGGCTCGGTGCTTCTCTCTCAAATTCTACCGGCCGAACGGTCCCATATCCGCAGATTATAACTTAGCTGCGTCCAGGACCTGCGGGAGCTTATCCTCCCAACCAACTGTTGAGATCATGACTCCAGCCATTCCCATCTCTTTTAAGTGGCCTATAATTTCTGCTGTGAGCTTAATGCAATGGGTCAATTTGTCCGGGGCTTTTTGAATGTCACGAATGATATCCTTAGGAATGTTTATGCTTTTGATATTCCTATCAATGTAACGCGCCATACCTGCTGATTTCAGCAGGAGGACCGTGGGTATGACAGCCACTTTGCTGGTGTCTATGTGCTTGATGAACTGCTGGAAACGGTGAAGATCGAATACCGGCGTGGTAATGAGAAACCTGACACCGGAGTCGATCATTTTCCGGAGGTTTTCCATTTCTATATCGAGGACCCCCCCGATAGCGCCTGCATTAACGGTCGAACCTAAACAGAATTTGGGCGCTCCCATAAGTTCTATCCCGGCCATATCTTTACCGTTCTGGAGTTTATCAATGGTTTCAAGCAGTTGAATCAAATCTAAATCGTTTACCAGCCTTGCCTGGGGATGATCTCCATAGGTGATCTCTTCACCTGAGATTGCCATCAAATTGAGGATGCCAAGGGCCCCGGCGGAGAGGATGTCGGCCTGGAGGGCCAGTCGGTTACGGTCTCGACAGCAGACCTGCAATACGGTTTCAATGCCGTGCAGTTGTAGAAAGGCACATCCACCTAAAGAACCGGCTTTCATTACAGCATTGCCCATTTCTGGAACGACGACTGCATCTAAACGCCCTTTGATCTGCTTGGCATTTTTTAGGAGAGTGCTGAAATCAGCTCCTTTGGGCGGTTCGAATTCTCCCAACACAACAAATTCACCTGACTCAATCTTGGCCTTTAACGACATAATAGGATCCTCCAAGGCTAATGGGATAGCTTATTAATGGCATTGGATATAGCCATTTCCAGATCTTGGGTTCCAAAGGATTTAATATGATAAAAGAATATCCCTTGCTGCCGGATTTTGCTTTCCAATTCAGGGGTATTGGTTTCAGCGCAGATGATAATGGGAAGATCTTCTTCAATGCCTTTGATGATAGAGATAAAGGCACAATCTTCCTCCAAAAGATCTGCGTCAAGGAGAAGAACATCGGCCTTTTGGCTCTGCAGATTTAGAAGTGTGTCTTTCAGGGTCTTTGCAGGTATTGTGGTATACCCCTTATCAGCAAAGAAAGAACGCAATTCGGCCGCAAGAACCTGGGCCGGCTCGGCAATAATGATGGTTATATCTCTCCTCATAGAATACCGGATTTCTCGATCAAGTCCGGATGCCTTGATCTGGTATTAGTGCTTTAACGACGAAAAACCTCCTGTTGGCATTTATATCTCTTAGCAAACTTCATGCCTGTTAGGTCGTATGGGCCTTTTATTTATATTCCGATTAAATGGCGCGGTATTGTAAGTGTATGATGTTGTTTGTTTTATTTGTTCGGGAATATTCATATGGAGGGGTGTTCATTTGGAAAGTCGACTGATCGCAGGCAATGAAGTTCATTGTTCAAACGTGCAAATGGGGCATTTTGTAACAATGGAAATGTTTGAAATGGCATAACATGCCGTTAAAACAGCAAATTTAGAAAGAATAACAAAATGTAGCAAATGTTACAAAATTACCCTTGTTTGAATCGCCTTACCGCGGATAAACCTCTGCTTGGCCTGGCACTCTTCTCAAGTCCGTATCTACTCCTGCGCTGCAAGCGGCCCTCCCTGCGGCCTGCTGGAAGGAAAGGATTGGGATTCCATCATGGATCGGCTGGCTCCTGAATGAATACCTCTCAGTAGAGGGAGTATTTTTTTATCTTGAGGTTAAGGGTTTTACGGTTTATCCCAAGGATATCAGCGGCTTCGCTCTTTTTACCCTTTGTCCGCCTGAGCACAAAACGGATGTATTTTTTTTCCAGCTCCTTCAGGCTGAGGGGATCTTCGGATAACATTTTGAATTCGTCCTGCCTTTCGGTGACAAAAGAGGGCAGGTCCCTGGCCCTTATAACCTCGCTGTCTTCAAGGATAAGGATTCGTTCAATAGTATGCTCAAGTTCTCTGACATTTCCAGGCCAGGCGTAGTCCTGAAGGATTTCCATAGCCTCCGGAGAGATTTCGGGCAGAGGTTTTTTTATCTTTCGGCTGAATTTTTTGAGGAAGTGTGTTGTCAGAAGGGGTATGTCTTCTTTTCTTTTCCTTAAAGGGGGAAGGTGAATGGGCACCACGCTCAGCCGATAATACAGATCCTCTCTGATGTCGCCATTTCGTATGGACTCCTCAAGGTTTTTATTGGATGCGGATATGATCCGAATGTCCAGCTTGATTTTTTTCTGATCCCCCACCTTCATGAATTCACGTTCTTGAATAACCCTGAGGAGCTTGGCCTGAATTTTCAAACTCAAATTTGTGATTTCGTCAAAAAAGAAGGTGCCATGGTTTGCGAGTTCAAAAAACCCATGCTTGGTTTGATGGGCGCCTGTAAAAGAACCTTTGACATGTCCAAAAAGCTCGCTTTCAAGAAGCGTTTCCACAAGAGACGAGCAATCCACGGCAACAAATTTATTGTCTTTGCGATTACTGTGGGCGTGAATGGCACGAGCAATAAGCTCCTTGCCAGTACCGGATTCACCGGTTACCAGAACTGTGCTGTCTGTGGGTGCAACCCTAAGTGTTTTTTTAAAGATGCTTTTCATTGGTCTGCTTTGCCCGACAATGAGATCCTTTGCGGAATCAATTTGCAGCCCATTGATATTTACCGGGGCTTCGGGGTTGGCGGAATTGATGGGAACGATATTTTCCAGGGACTTCTCGAGGTCACTGAGCTGGAAGGGTTTGACCAGGTAGTCCAGGGCGCCGAGTTTGATGCAGTCAACGGCGGAATCAATGGCAGGGTAGCCTGTGATCATTATAACGTTTGTTTCGGGATACCGTGAACGTATCCGTTTGAGCAAACTGATACCATCCATATCCGGCATGCGAATGTCTAACAGCACGATATCAAAATGATGCTCCCGCATAAGATCAAGCGCCGTCCTGCCGCTCTCTGCTGATTCCGTAGCTATTCCCCTGCTACGAAGAGCCCTGGAGATTCCTTTTCTAATAACGGACTCGTCGTCAACGATAAGGGCCTTTTGCTTGTCTTTTTTTTTGGTCATGCTCAGTGGGAGATACTTAGTGAAATTCAAAAGTTGCGTATCAATTTTTTATAGATTTTTCAGTCAACGATGACTAATCAGGGATGACTGGAAGAAGTATCCTGAAGGTCGTGCCTTTATCCACGGTGCTTTCCACGTCAACTGTTCCTTGATGTGCCTCAACAATCCCTTTAACTATAGCAAGCCCCAATCCGGTACCTATTACCTGGCGGGTTTTAGGGCTCTTGACCCGGTAAAACTTATCAAATATTTTTGGAATTTCCTCCGGTGGTATTCCCACTCCGGTATCTTGGACCTTTATCTCCATATACTCTCCAAGTCCTTGTGCGGTTATCGTGACCCGGCCTCCTTCCGGGGAATAATTGATAGCATTGCTTACGAGATTATTGAAAATATCCTCCATGTTCTTTGGATCCGCCTGGACCGGTTTCAGGTCCCGGCAGGAATGAGTGAGGGCAATTCTCTGCTCCTCAGCCCTCGGCCCCATGAGTAATACAGTCTCTTCAATTATTTTTCCGATATCTGTAGGGACCCGGCGCTGAACATACTGGCCGGCTTCTATTTTGGCGACGTCGAGCAGGTCGTTTATTAGGTCCAGCAGAGCGTCTATCTTTTTTTTGCCCCTGTCGACAAAGTCCTGCTGTTTATCTTTAAGCGGTCCGGCCAGTCCCTCCAGAAGAACGCTGTTTATCTGCCTGATGGAAACAAGGGGGCTACGGAGTTCGTGTGCGACCATATTTACAAAGTCGGATTTCATCTGGTCAAGTTGTTTGAATGCCGTGATGTCTTCAAGAACAGTCACCGTTCCCACGATGTTTTTTTCCGGCCCGAGGGCGGGTGCGGAAATGGCCCTTAGTACATTTTTCCCTGTGCTTATCTCTTGGGAGACGGACTCACTCTCAGAGATCTTTTCGTCCTGTATCTGTTTGAGGGTTTCAATAAGAGATGCGTCATCCATGACATCGGTAATAGGCGCCGGGTTTTCAATTTCTTTGGGTATTTCCAATAATCGCATGAAAGCGGGATTGTGAAGAACTATCTCCAGGTTCCTGTTTGTTACCATAACTCCGTTTGCCATCCGGTTGATAATGGCCTTTAGCCGGCTCTTTTCAAGGTTAAGGTCATAAAGGTTCCGGATGTTTTCCTCTTCGAATTGTTTGGCCTTTTGTTCCAGCTTTCTCTTTTCCGCGGCCCTGGATACGGTTAAAAGAAACTCATCGATTTGAAAAGGCTTGGTAATAAAATCATAGGCCCCTTTTTTCATACATTCAACAGCCGTATCAACAGTCCCATGGCCGGTTATGATGATAACCGGTATGTCCCTGTAGTCTGTTCGGGTTATCTCGAGGACCTCTTCTCCGCTCATTACCGGCATTTTCAGGTCAAGCAGAATCAAATCAGTGGAATTTTCGGCCAGTAGCTCCAGGGCTTGTTTTCCGTTTTCAGCAGTGGCGACCTCATATCCCTTGCCGCTTAGGACACGAAGGCATCCATCTCTGACAACCTTTTCGTCGTCAACAACCAGAACTCTTGTTTTCTCATCCATTATTTATTCACCCAGTCCTATAAAAATAGGTTCTTCAACAGAGGCTTCACTAGATTCAAGAGGAAGCTCAACAATAAACGTGGTTCCCCCTTCCGGAGGGCATTCAAATCGCAGGCTGCCGCCGTGCAGGTCAATGATGTTCTGGGAAATGCTTAAACCGAGCCCGGTTCCCTTTCCCACGGGCTTGGTGGTGAAAAACATGTCAAAAATTTTGTCCCGATAAGATTCGGGTATGCCGGGCCCCGTGTCGGAAACCTTGATTATGAAACGGCTTTTGGAGGTTTCAAATCGGGCCTTGATATCCAAGCTGCCTTTTCCTTCCATAGCGTGGGCAGCGTTGATGAAGAGGTTGCTGAATACCTGCTGGAGTTGGCCCATATCCCCGTGAAGTTGAGGCATACCGGCATCAATTGCGGTGTTTACCTGGATATCCTGGAAAAGGGCCTGATTGACGAGGAGATTTAGGCACTTGGTGATCAACTGATCCAAATCGAATGAAAAGGTCTTCCCCATGGATTGTCTGCTGAATTCAAGCAAATCAGCAACGATTTTTTTGCACCGAAGGGTCTGGTCAATAATTTCCTGGATGTCGCTTTTTAACTGGGGATCGCTGTCAATAAGTGACTCTTTAAGGAGTTCGGAATACATGAGAACTCCGGATAAGGGATTGTTGATTTCATGGGCAACGCCCGCGGCCATTCTGCCCACAGAAGCTATTTTGTCCGATTGGACCAACTGGAAATGGGCCTGCTCAAGTTCCTTTCGCATTTGAAGTATTTCCCGCATATCGGTGAACACGCCCACACTGCCAATCTCCTTTCCGTTGATGACAATAATGGAGGCTGACAGGGTGACCGGTATATCTTCGCCGTCCTTATTTGTTACGGACATACTGGTCGGATTTAGTTTGCCCACAGGGCCGAACTTATCGCTCCGCATTTTTTTCATGTTTTCTTTGGCTACATCCATGTTGTAAAAACTGCTGAGATGCCCTTTTTCCATGATTTCGTTGGCCGAATACCCTGTCAGGCGCTCCATGCCCTCGTTAAAGATCATTACATTGCCCTTGGTATCCACCATAACGATCCCGTCCACCGTGCTCTGGATAACGTTCTGGAAAAAAATGTTGGACTTCTGGGCCTCCCGCTCCAGCTTGATCCTATCTGTGACATCTCGCGATGCTTCCAAGAGCTGAACTAGATTTCCATCCTCGTCCAGGATCGGTGAGAAGGTGAGAACGTCGAAATGTGTTTCACCATTGTCGGACTGGTATTCATGAATGGTGCTGATAATTTCGCCTTTGTTTTTAATTTCTTCCAAATAGCATGGCCTTCCGTATTCTTCGCAGGGACGATCCAGTCCATATCTCACTTCGTAGCAATGTTTCCCGACAATATCATCGTAAGTTAGAGATTGTTCACGAAGAAAGGTCTGGTTAATCGTGCTTATGGTCCTGTCGCGATTGACAGCCATGACTCTATACGGGAGCGAGTCAAGAATCACCTGTGTGTATTTTTTCTCTTTTTCATGGAATTCATGGCGTTTAGTCTGCAGTTCGGTCTTTTCGATTTCCATCTGGACCAGATCCCAGAGAAGCCTTGCCGCACTATGGTCTATGAACGATATTTTTTGAGGCTTTGTCCGGATAATTTCTTCCTTCACTGAATCAGAGCCTGTCAGTTCGATGATGAAATTTAGGCCTTCCAGTTTGTAAAGGTTATTGAAGTCGTCAGTTGTGAAAAGATTGAGACTTTTGGCATAGACAATTGCCGGTGCATCAGGGTTAATATCCGATATACCCAAAATATTCATTTTGAGCCTTGAAAGGCGATCCTTACCCAGGATTTTCAATAGGTTATAACAGGCCTTTCCTCCTCCCACAAAAGCGACATTGAAGGGCTTATCGGCCTGTTCACCGCGTAAAACCTGTACTAACTTTTCCGTTTTGTCTTGAGCCGGCATTTTCAAGATTACCCTCTTAATCTTCCTTTATGCCTTCAACGGAAACGTCCGCCAATCGGACAATCACCTTTTTTTCCATATCCTTGACAATTATCCTTAAAGCAGGGCTTTCTTTTACGGGTCCTGAATTGTTCCAACCCTTTAGAAAGGCCTCTTCCTTTTTTTCTCTAAATTGCTCAAGGCTTGTCGCCATAGACTCCCAGGCGAATAGTTTCTGGAGGATATGTCGTTCTTCCGAGACCAAGTCCTTTTCTGTGTCGAATGACCGGCCATTTTTTGTTGTGATGATCATAGCAATATTTTACGTGCAATTCTTTTCATAGTTCAAGAAAAAAAGCCCTTGGGATTATACTGACATTATCCCTCGGGCTTGATTTCGCTATGAAACATATGACTTTTTAGAAAAATTTTTTGGGATGATTGCTGACCTTGCATTCCATAATTTCAATGCTTGCACAGAGTTTGAAGGTGCAGGGCCAAATTCTTTTTCAGGAAATGTATATTATACTTCAGGCCTAGGAAGTACACCTGCCATCTCGGCGATCTCCGGTACCCTGTGTTCCCATTCAATGGCCATAAGATGTACACCTGCAATTCCTTTCATCTCTTTAAATTCTTCAATTTGCTCCACCGCAAACTTGATACCCTCTGCGGCGACTTTTCCCTTACCTGCACCCTGTAAACGCTTTATCAAGTTGTCAGGGACATCCATTCCGGGTACTTGTTTCGCCATATACCGCGCCATACCAACGCTTTTCATAGGCGTTACACCCGCCAGTATGTAGCATTTCTCGTGAAGTCCCATGTCAACGGCCCTTCTCATGAACTCCCTAAATTTAGCCATATTGTATATGCACTGTGTTTGGATGAAATCGGCTCCGGCCGCTATCTTCTTTGCCAGTCGGTAGACACGAAAATCGAAAGGCTCGGCAAAGGGATTGCATGCCGCACCGATGAAGAGTTCCGGCGGCACATCGATTTCTTGCCCATTTAAAAATGTACCGTCATCCCTCATAGTTTTTGCGGTGTGAATCAACTGCATGGAATCAATATCAAAGACATTTTTTGCCTCAGGGTGGTTACCGAACTTCTGGTGGTCGCCCGACAGGCAGAGCATATTTCGGATGCCGTTCGAATATACCCCGAGGATGTCGCTTTGTATGGCCAGGCGATTGCGATCCCGGCAAACCATTTGAAAATTAGGCTCAAGGCCCTGCTCAAGGAGAATCAACGAAGCTGCCCAGCTTGACATGCGGACGACGGCCGTCTGGTTGTCTGTAACATTTACGGCGTCTACATTGCCTTTTAGATGTGCGGCCTTCTCCTTTAGGTGAGCAACATTTGCTCCCTGAGGCGGCCCGCATTCACCGGTAAACGCGAAATGTCCGGCCTTCAGCACCTTTTCGAGATTGCTTCCTGATTTGTATTCGCTCATTTTACCAGTTCCTCCCTGGTCATCGTTCTTGGTCCGCCGTCCCGAGCAGTGATCCAGCTCTTAGGTGGCTTGAATTCAATGAGTTCTTCAAGCCGGCCCTGCTCCATCATCTTTCTAACAATGATATCCCAGACGCAGTCCACATCTTTGGATATCTCACATTTTCCGTTATTAGATCCACCGCATGGGCCGTTTAGCAAGCTCTTGGAGCAACGAGCAATGGGGCATAGTCCGCCGAAGTAATGAACCACACAAGTGCCGCAACCGGCACATCTCTCCGACCATATTCCATGTTCAATGGCTCCGCCCATGAATCTGGTATTGACTCCGGGAAAGACCCTTATTTCAGGATATCGTTCCGAGAGAAACTGTGGCCCAACACCACAGGCAATGGATATGACGGCATCATAGTCTGAGATAATGTCCTTTATTTCATCTATGTATTCGGGATCGCACTGACGTTCCAGGGTATGTTCCCCTACCTCAATTTCATTGCCGTTTTTCTTTGCGGCAATCCTGAGGGTAGAAGCCAGTATGGCCACTTCCTTTGAACCACCCACATTGCAGACCGTTACACAGCCTTTACATCCCACGACAAGGATTTTCCTGAAATCTTTGACCATCTCCAGTATTTCTTCTATGGGTTTTTGTTCGGCGACAATCATTACATGTACCTCGATCTATGGTTTTATCATGAAATAAACGGTCCTAATTCATTGATTCTGCCCGTCATTTTGTGGGCGACCTCAACAAACTCCTGACCTTTACCTGCAGAGAGGTTAAACAATTCTATCCTGTCAGGCTCAATGTGAAGCTCTTCCAATATCTTTTTCACATGGGCTACTCTCTTGGCGGCCTTTGTTACCCCGGTAATATACCGGCAACTGTCTTCCTGGCACCCCGCCACGTAAACACCGTCCGCTCCTTCTTCAAATGGTTTCAAAAGGTGCAGGACCTCAATGCGGCCGGTACAGGGGACCTGGATTATTTTCACGTTGTCCGGCAGGGCCTTTTTCATACCGTCGGCCACATCTGCTGCTGCCGATGCGCAATTGGAGCAGCAAAATGCTATGATTTGGGGTTTGAAGTCGTTCATAACTTTCTCCCTTTTTGATTCACAACAGTCATATTTCAATTTTCAACATTCAACAAGACAGATGGTGCTTCGGTCAGCATCTGGTCACTACATGTTGACATAACAATAGCCTTCCCGGGACATTCCGCCACACACATGCCGCATCCCTGACAGAGCCCGGGATCAATAAATGCCGCGCCCCTCTCATGATCGATAACAGGGACATTGAAGGGGCATGTCCTGACGCAGGTGCAGCACACGGCACACTTTTCAGGCAAAACCTCGGCAACCTGTCCTCCAATCTGGATAGTGTCCCTTGAAAGTATTTCAAGCGCACCGGCCGAGGCGGCTTTGGCCTGTGTGATGC
The DNA here is from genome assembly GCA_964543315.1 of uncultured Desulfobacteraceae bacterium. Taxonomy (GTDB): domain Bacteria; phylum Desulfobacterota; class DSM-4660; order Desulfatiglandales; family Desulfatiglandaceae; genus JAFDHL01. The sequence continues at coordinate 19,119 of CAZIXY010000007.1, forward strand.
TCTCGTTTGTATCTTTGGGATAAACCGCAAGGCCAGCCATATAAATTCCTTTAGCTGAGGTATGGACGGGTTTGAGCTTTTCCGGGGATTCAGAGAGAAATCCATTACTGTCCAGCTGTATCCTGAAAATATCGGCCAGTTCCCTATTGCTGGTACCTTTGATCGCGGTTTGAAGCGAAACAAAGTCGGCTTTCAAAGCAACGGGTCTTTCAAGGATAGGATCATAAACCGTTACGCTCAGCTTACTTCGATCGCTTTTTGCTTTCACTTCAGGCTTTTTGTCCAGGTCGTATCTGATGAATATTACGCCTTTATCGCGTGCTTCACTGTACAGGTTTTCCCTTTCCCCAAATGTGCGCATTTCCCTGTAAAGGACAAAGATGTTCATGTCCGGCTTTTTGGTCTTCAGGTCCACTGCGGTTCGGACCGTGAAGGAACAACAGAAGTTACTGCAATGAGGGCAGGCCGGTTCCCTAGAGCCCACGCACTGTATAAAGACCGCCGATTCGGCTTTTTCAATGGCGGCGGGCTTCTTAATCATTTTTTCGCTTAGCTCGGACCAGAGATACACATTCCTGTTCTTGCCATACAAATACTCCTCCGGCGTGACGGGGTTTCCCCCCGGTGCTAAGACGGTAACTCCGTGCAGGATATCTCTTTCTTTTCCATTTTTCTCAACAGTGGTCACAAACCTGCCGGGAACACCCTTGTTCTGCTTGACCGTCGTTTGAGTCATTACTCTGATGTTTTTGTCGTCTTTGACTGAAGATATGAGGTCCTTCAGGTGTTTTTGGGTGTCATGCCCCTGCCATGTGGCCCGCACATGACGACCATGCCCTCCCAGTACCTTTTCTTTTTCTATTATTGTAACGGGATAACCTTCTCTTGAAATGGATAGGGCGCTTTCAAGCCCGGCAACACCGCCTCCGACAACAAGGGCGCGTTTGACAACCGGTATTTTTTTTACGGGTGGCGGAGTCATCAGGGCTGCACGGGCCATAGCCATCCGGATCCGATCTTTAAGTTGCGCTGTCGCGGCCTGGGGATCCAATGCCCTCAAATCCACAGTCTCGTACAGGTAGGGATTGAGGCCCGAACGCTTAAGGGTTTCCTCAAGAATATTTTTATGTACGACCGGCGTGCAGCTTGCGAAGACCAGCCTGTTGGAATTTGTTTCATTTATCTTTTCAGTGAGCTTCGTCAATATGTCACCCTCAACCCTCGCGGTTGCCGTTACCCCGGGAATGTCCCTTGCCTGGTTTTCAAGATCGGTAATCAGATCAGGTGGCATACCGGGACATAAGTAATAGGCGAATAGTATCCTGGGATCTTTTATCCCGGCCTTTTTTGGCTTCGGGTATGCCACAGGTGGGGCAAAGGGTTCAGGTTCCAGTATGCACCGGATTTCAGATACCACGGCAGCGGCCTGGGTTACGGATTCGCTGATATCAAAAGGACCGTTTAAACCGCCGCAAACGAAAAATCCATCCATGTTTGTGGATACCGGCATGAAGGGATCGTTCAAGACGTACTGATTTTCGTTCAGCTTAAGGCCGATTTTTTTTGCCAGCTCGATGGCGTCCCCTGTTGGCCTGAGGCCCACGGAAAGAACTACCATATCAAAGTTTTCTTTATGCATCTGTTCGTTCTCATCTGCATATGCAATCAAAAGATCATCGCTTCCGGGAACAAGGTCAACCGTATGAACCCGGCTTCGAATCAGGTTGACGTCCCTGTCGATTGCCGCGTTCAGGTAATCCTCAAAACCCTTCCCATGGGTTCTCATATCCATATAAAAGATAGTCGCCTCAATATTTTCATCGAAATCTTTAGTGTTTACAGCCTCTTTAAGCGCATACATGCAGCAAACTGAAGAGCAGTATTGTGCATCACATTTATTGATATTCCTTGAACCTACGCACTGGAGCCAGGCAATTTTTTCAGGCGTTTTGCCGTCAGAGGGTCTTTTTATAACTGCTTGTTCTATGCCCAATGGCCTTTGTAGCTGTTCATAATCCACGCTGGTAATGACGTTGGGGAGGTTCCCATAGGCATAGGTGTCAAATATTCCAGGATCAAAGGTCTCGATTCCGGCTGCAAGGACAACAGCTCCGGATTTCAGGCTTTTTTTCTCATCTGCGGTCTCCAATGAGACAACAAAATTCCCCGAACCACCGGAGATATCAAGAACGCTTGTGTTGAGCATAATGTTGATATTTGGATCCTGCTCACAGGCGGCAATCCGTGGATCCAGCTTACAGCAGGAGCAAAGCGGATAAATCCGGTGAAGATTGGGTATCATGCCACCCAGAGAAGGTGTACGCTCAATCAGGTGGACACCATAGCCGGCACCAACGAGAGAAAGGGCCGCCTGAATGCCTGAAACACCACCCCCTATAATCACTACAGAGCCTTTAGGTTTGTCTTGACCCATAACAACTGTCTCCTATTTTTTTAGCACTTCCTGAGATTTTCAATGGGTGATTGGGAAAAGAATAGCTGAACCTGGAACTTCTGAGGCATTTTTTCGCTTTTGAGGCATGGCTACTCAAATTACCCTTGTGAAAAACGTTACATGCCACATCACCGCTCTTCTGTCAAGAAAAAATACTGGATAAACATCGTAGATCTCTGTTATAAAGAATATTTGTAAGTCTCATCAGCAGTTGATGATTTGTCTGATTTTTTGGCCGAATTTGATGACTTTTGTGGTTATTAGGCCTGTGAACTGATATGGCGAAAAATTGTTGCTGGAACTGTAAGTATTACATTGCCCGGGGTGATAATGAACCTGCTGTTTTGGCCGGTGCAACCTCTAATGTCTGTGTCTTCAGTAATGAAGGCGAGGATAGTGACGATTGCTTGAAACGGGTAAGAAACTGGGAGAAAAGGGCTTTTCCTATTCCACCGGGCTACGTTTGTCGTCACTACGAAGAAAGATTTTATTGATTAGGGCTCTATGTGCAGGATTAAAAAATCAGCCAATAATCTGGAGATAGGTGATAAGTGATCACGTCATAATTGTCTTTTAATAAATACAAGAAATACAAGCAGAGGGAGTTTCAATGCCCATCTATGAGTACCAGTGCAGGTGCTGCAGCAAGAAGTTTCAGAGCCTCGTCATGAAAAAAGAGGAAGAAAAAGAATTGTCCTGTCCCCACTGCAGGAGCAGTGATCTGAAGAGGCTTATTTCCAGGGTCGCCTATCATGTATCAGAAGATGATCGTCTCGCGAATTTTGATCCTGATGCCAATCAGACTGACAGCTTTTATAAAGATAGCCGCAACATAGGACTTGCCGCAAAGAAAAGGGCGCAACGGTTGGGTGCTGACCTTGGAAGTGGTTTTGAAGAGAAATTGGAGAAACTGAGGACAGATCCCGGGAGTGTTATAAAGGAATCTGAATAAATGTCTTATGCTGTGGCTGCTGGACACAGGGCTCACAAAAATAGCCCTATTTTTTTTAAGACTTGAGGAAAGATATCATGCGTCGAGAGGGAGATGTCGTCCTGATTTACTTTGATGAACAACCGGGTGTTTTTGCCCGCATAGAGGCGATTAAACCCGATATAAAAAAAGACTGGTATCAGATCACGCTATTGCTGCTTACTTTACCGCTGCGGCCGGTAACCTGGATCCTTCGGGAATCCTATATTGATGGTGAATCTTTCACCATGGACGGGAAGCCGGTGAGACTTGAAGAGGTCATGACAATCCCAACAACAAGAGATTCATCTGCGGCGGGTGAGGGGGATGCAGGGAGCCGTTCAGGTAAGCGGGCTAAGATTTTTCCTTTTAAGAAACCCTGATTTTTTCCAAAACAAAGAATCGTTTTCTAAAGGTGTTTATCCTTTTAATTCGGTTAAGTAGTTGAAGAGTCCTCTGTTTGTGTGGTATATTAATGAATAATCTAGCGAATGCATCAACCCCACCCATTTAATTAAATGATCTCCGGCAGGACCGGGGTGTTTCCCTTAGGAAATTATGGGACTATTTACAATCTTTGCTATTCGTCTTATCCTTTCCTTCGTTTTCGCCTTCCTTATAACCCGACTCTTTTTCCAGGATATGGCAATAATCAAGGTGTTCGGGCTGGCCATTGTCATGCTGGGCCTGGCCTATTTGCTGGAATTTCTTAGAAAGCGAAATAAAGAGGAAGACTATGGAAAATAAAAAGTATGTCTACTCATTTGAAGATGGTGACGGCAGGAATAAAAGGCTTCTTGGAGGAAAGGGCGCCAATCTGTGCGAAATGACACAGATCGGACTTCCAGTGCCGCCCGGTTTTGTGGTTACTACCGTGGCTTGTCTGGCCTACCTGGAACAGAAAGAAAAGAGACTGCAACCGGGACTCGTGGAGGAGGCCAGGGCGGCCATGGCGGATCTGGAAAAGAAGACAGGAAAGGGATTCGGTGAACCCGATAACCCGCTGCTGGTGTCCGTCAGATCGGGGGCAGCCATCTCCATGCCGGGCATGATGGACACTATCTTGAACCTGGGACTTAATGATGAAACGGTTGTTGGCCTTCAGGGGCAAACAAAGAATGAAAGATTTGTCTATGACGCCTATCGCCGCCTGATCCAGCTTTTCGGTTCTGTAAGCCTGGGCATGAAAGATGATGGTTTTGATAAAATATTTAATAATATAAAGAACAAATATAAAGCAGAGGATGATACCAAGCTCGACGCAAAAGCGCTCAGAGAGACATGCAATGAGTTCCTGATGCTGGTGGAGAAAAAGACAGGGAGGCCTTTTCCTCAGGATCCTTATGTGCAATTGGAGATGGCCATTGAGGCGGTCTTTAAATCATGGATGGGAAAACGGGCCGTGGATTACAGGAGGGAATTCAGAATAACCCCTAATATGGCCAATGGCACGGCTGTTAATATATGCACAATGGTCTTTGGAAATATGGGAAATGACAGTGCTACCGGGGTGGCCTTCACAAGGGATCCGGCCACTGGTGACAATCGGCTGTTTGGGGAGTACATGATAAACGCACAGGGCGAGGATGTTGTGGCCGGTATCAGAACCCCAAAAGCCATCAGGCAACTCAGGAAAGAGATGCCCAAGGCCTATCGCGAGCTGGAGACCTTGCGGCACACGCTTGAGGATCATTACCGTGAGGTCCAGGATTTTGAATTCACCATCGAAAAAAATAAATTGTACTGTCTTCAGACGAGGAATGCAAAGATGAATGCCTCGGCCTTCATCAAGACCTCGATTGATATGGTAAACGAGGGCATCCTATCGGAAGAAGCCGCTATCCTCAGAATCCAGCCGGATATGTTAGCCCAGCTCCTGCACCCGCATCTGGATCCTGATGCCAAGTTTGATGTCCTGGCTAATGGACTTCCGGCTTCCCCAGGCGCTGCGTCTGGAAAAATGGTATTTGATGCTGATAGGGCTGAAAGCAGGGCGAAGTTAGGCGAAAAAGTGATACTGGTTCGTGAAGAAACCAAACCGGACGATATTCACGGGTTTTTTGCCGCTCAGGGAATACTCACAAGCCGGGGGGGCAGGACTTCCCATGCCGCTGTTGTGGCAAGAAGTATGGGCAGACCCTGTGTTTCCGGGTGTGAAGAGATTGTTATTAACCATCAGGCGAAGGAGGCGGTCATTTCCGGGGTGACCTTGAGAGAAGGAGATGTCATCACAATAGACGGAAGCACAGGAAGTGTATATCAAGGCCAGGTGCCCACTATCGAACCGGAGTTTGTTGAAGATCTTTTAGTACTGCTGGAATGGGCGGATGATATAGGCGAACTCGAGGTTATGGCTAACGCAGATACCCCCGAGTCTGTTACGAAGGCAAGAAAATACGGTGCAATGGGTATAGGATTGTGCCGGACCGAGAGGATGTTCAATCAGCCGGAAAGGTTGCCTGTTGTTCAGGAAATGATCCTGGCGGATAAAACAGAAGAAAGGGAAGCCGCTCTTGATCGTCTGCTCCCTTTCCAGAGAGAAGATTTTAAAGAGATATTCCGGATCATGGATGGTTTTCCCGTGACTATCCGCCTTCTGGACCCGCCGATACACGAATTTTTACCATCTGCCGAGGAATTAGTCGAGGAGATTAATCAGCTAAAAGAGTTGAGACAGACTGTTGAGGGTATGGGTGATCTGCCGGACACCTTGAAGATGCTGGATCCTAAACTCCACGAACGCTATTCGAACAACCTTGAGATGATTACCCAGGGTTTGGAGGAGCTTAAAAACAAACACCTTGCCAAACCCCTTATTGAATCCAAGGAAAATATGTTGAAAAAGGTTAGAACCCTGGCGGAAACCAACCCAATGCTGGGTCACCGGGGCGTCCGGCTGGGAATAACATACCCGGAAATTTATGCCATGCAAATCAGGGCTATCCTTGAGGCCGCTGCTGAACACATCCGGGAAGGCGGGACAATTGAACCCGAAATTATGGTCCCTCAGGTATGTACTCTGGAGGAGTTAAAATGGGTCCATGGATACGTTGAAAAAATTCACAAGGCGGTGGAAAAGGAATTCAAGACCAAGGTCCCTTATAAATTCGGAACCATGGTAGAAGTTGTCAGGGCATGTATGAGGGCTGGCCGTTTGGCGGAGTTGGCCGAATTCATATCTTTTGGGACAAATGATCTGACCCAGGCTACCTTCTCATTTTCCAGGGAAGATGCGGAGAATAAATTTTTACCTCTTTACAAAGAGAGGGGCATACTCCAGCACAACCCATTTGAAGTTCTGGATATTAAGGGAGTAGGAAGACTGATGATGATAACGATCGAATGGGCAAGAAAGACCAGAAAGGATATGAAGGTGGGGATATGTGGCGAACAGGGGGGACATCCTGATGCCATAAGATTCTGCCATCATATCGAGGTGAGCTACGTTTCCTGCTCTCCGCCCAGGGTGCCCATAGCCAGATTAGCTGCCGCCCATGCCAAGTTAAAAGAGGCGGAGTATGTTTTGATCTAGCTCAGCCTTTTAGGTTTTGAAGTGTGACAACTCATAGAGTCTTTGGTTGAGCCGGAACAGCCTTTCCCTGGCCTGGTCGCTGTCCTCCGGAAGTTTTTCATCTCCACGCAATATTTCCTCACTTATAAAACGAGCAGCAGTTTTAAAGGTGATCTGGGAGATGGCCTCCATGTGATCTATGAGGCCAAGCTTGTGAAATCGCTGCCCTTGATAATTCATATTTTTTAGAAGATCGCCTTTTTTTATTTTCTTGTTTTCCATGTGGATGAATGATCGAGATGCTATCCAGTACGATTCGAGAAAAGTTTTGGCCAGTGAAGCCCAGATCGACAGTTTATCGAAGCCGAGTCTGGTAAGTTTGTATCCCGAGTTTGTATCGCTTTTTATGATGAAGGAAGAATCCCGGAAATAGGAAATGATATTGTCGATCTCCTCATAAATATTTTTATCCTCATCGAAAACAAACTCATTCTTGAAGACTTTTATGAGAAATTGACAATCATCAAGGATTGTTTCAACGGTTTTTTCCTCTTCCGTCCCTGTCAGAAGGCTAACGGCAACGAACGCGTGGGAGATAAAAAAATGGATAATGCTGTTTTTATAATAAGCCAACTCACGCTTTTTTTCTTCATCTACATAGTAAAAGGTTTCCTCCCCCTCCACATTGTCGAGCGTGCTAACAACCTTCCGATAAACAAGAAGGGCGAGGGTATCCTCGACGGTTTTTTCAAGATTGTCCAAGGTAGTGGCCATAGGGGCTTCATTTTTTCTCAGGAAGTCTAAAATGATTTCCGCCGTTTCATAGAGTTCCTGGAGATTGAAGCCTCGGCGGTGTTTGGTGAGAATGGCCGACGCTATGAGTGCCAACGGGGTTACCAGCGTAACGCTGTTAATGGATTGGATAAGATAAAATGCCAGGTGGGTGGGCATCTCCTTTCCAGAATCCCCTTTCAGGCCCAGATATTCCTTGAGTGAGAGGGGTTTTCCGAAGCGGATATAGACCTTACCGTACTTTCGGTTTAAAAAACGCCTGGCTTTGAAGACCTGTAGGATACTTTCTCTTTTTTTCGTTCCGCCTCCCAGCTCCTCCAGATAGGATTTTTCTTCCATTATCCTGTCATAACTGATGGAAGATGTTACAAATATAAGATCTTCACAATATCCCTCTCGATAGGCATCGAGCAGGATAGAGAGGAATCCGACTTTGGGTAAAATCAATTTGCCGCTCCGGCTTCGACCCCCTTCAATAAAAAACTGGAGAGGGTGGCCTTCCTGCAGAAGCGCTTTGATATATCTCGCAAAGACCTTGGCATACAGTTTGGCGCCCCTAAATGTCCTCCTGATGAAAATGGCCCCTGATTTCCGGGCAAAATGACCCATTGGCCAGAAGGCCATATTTTTTCCTGCCGCAACCCTGGGCACGTGCATATGGTTAATGTAGAGTATATAATTGATGGCCAGGTAGTCGATATGACTCTTATGGGATGGTACATATATAAGCGGCCCCTGCCTTGCGCATTCTCTTAAAAGGGCCATTTCTTCTGCACAAACGTCAATTCCTTCAAAGGTCTTTTTCCAGAACCATGTCAGGAGTCTGTAGAAAAATTGTATATAGGCAATATTGTAATCCGCAGCGATTTCGTCGAAGTATCCGCCTGCTTTTTTTCTAAGTTGTTTTAGCTGCTTTTCTTTTCCATCGGCCGTGCTTTTGATCGCCTGCATAATTTCCCTGTCCTTAAGGACTATTTCTTTTATTTGCTGCCTGGATTTCATAACAGGGCCCAGGATAATTCTTTTTTGCATATCAATGCTTTCAATGAGCATCTGCCTGATTTCTGAAGCCGCTTGTCCCATGTGCCGGTCCTCGGGCTGGCTTTCCAGATAGGTTTTAAGATCCAGGGGCCTGCCAAAGTCTATGAAAGCCTTTCGGTGATGTCTGAAAAACAGGGCGATCTTTCTTATGAGTCCTGGCTTATCCTTGTATCCGAAGAATATGTCGAGCAGACTTGTGTGTTGTTTTTCCGGTGCCTTTTGATAAATAAGGAGCAAGGGTACCAGATAGATAGGCCGGTCCATTTCTTTCTGGGTCTCAAGGAGAAAGTGGAAATGATCCTTTTCAGAATAAACAAATTGTCTTTGAAATCCCTTCGGGTCGACCAGACAGAGAAGCGATGTAGTTCCCTGTTGAATCTCGTTTTTGAAAAATCCGGTACTAAACGGGTTGGGCAGTTTGCGCTGTTTGAATAAGAACGAAATATAAAATTTCAAGACCCTCATAAACTGACAAAGAGACAGGAGCAGTGAGATGTTCATGTCAAATGAGACTTTGGGGTAGGGAAGGCGGCTTCTGCGAAAGCGGTAATGATAAAGAAGATAATCCAGGAAACCTTTGTATTTCATTGTATAGACAACAGTGCCCTCGCGATGCATCTGCTTCAGGTCTTCGGATATATTCCTGTCAAATTGTACGTGTTTGAAGAGCCTGTAAAGAAACCATGTAAGAAAAAACCCGGGCTTTTGGTCAAGCTCGAAAGGGTAAAATGACTTTTTGCGGTTCGATTTCATATTTGATTAGAAATAATTAATATGCCTATTTACTCAGTGAATTAGGGTCCCTTGCGGGGCTTCATTGTTTTTTGCCTGTCTTAGAAGAAAGCAACGCGCTTGCTCGTGGGGCTCCGAGGAACCTTGATGCAAAAGGCCTAATAACACTTTAGCCTTTTGAAAAAGTCAATAGTATATTATTAGGGGTCCAGCCATTTTGAATTTTCCGAAAAAAACCCGCACCACAACTCTTGACCTTTCCTGTTTTCAAATGCCAAATTGTTACAGGTTTTAATCTACAGGTAAACCAGAATACTGGCAAGAAGCAAATCGCAGTTTAAGGCTGAATGTTTTTTTTATAACCCCATTTTATTGCTGGACAGTGCTGTTGACAAATGGAATTGTATGTTTAAGTATAATACTGACAGTACGTAATCAACTTAAAACCTTTCGGCTACTCACGGAGGGAACTATGTATAAATCTATGGTGATATCCGGATTGACTGTAGATTCAATAACAAATAGCCCTATTGTCATTCTTAAGGAAGTTGATGGTGATCAGACCCTGCCCATCTGGATCGGGCTCTTGGAGGCTACGGCTATTGCCAGCGAATTGGAGGGAATCAAGTTTTCCAGACCCATGACCCATGATCTACTCAAGAATATGATGGAAATGATTGATGTGAAAGTCGTGAAGATTGAGGTCTGCGATTTAAAGGACAATACCTATTACGCCCTTGTCCATTTCAGACATGGAAAAAAAGAAATGTCCATAGACGCCAGACCGAGCGACGCCCTTGCCCTTTCACTTAGAGCAAAAGCCCCTATTTTTGTATCTGAGGAGGTCATAAACAAGTCCAGCCAGATCGACCTGAAGGCTGAGCCCGAGGATAAATCTGAAAAGGGAAAAAAATGGCAAGAGATACTTGAAAATTTAAACCCTGAAGATTTTGGGAAATATAAGATGTAGAAAAAATGGGCGAAGTGACCAAAGCGATCTAAAGCCCGCAATTTGACGATTTTATATTCAGATTTTTCGATACTTCCAGTGATAGACTTGCATACACATACCTTTTTCAGTGATGGGGAACTTATTCCCTCAGAGCTTGTCAGACGTCTTGAAGTGATGAGCTACAGGGCGGTGGCTATAACTGACCATGCCGATTCCTCTAATCTTGATTTTATTGTTCCCCGCATCGTAAAGGCATCCGAGGAACTCAATCGGGTTCAATCGGTAAAAGTGGTTCCGGGGGTGGAGTTGACTCACGTCCCGCCCGGCTTGATCGGATCCATGATATCCACGGCACGGGATCTGGGTGCAGCGCTTGTGGTGGTTCATGGCGAGAGCCCCGTGGAACCTGTGGCAGAAGGAACCAACCAAGCGGCTCTTGAAGGTGGTGCGGATATCCTTGCACACCCTGGGTTGATCTCGTCTGAACAGGCCTATCTGGCTGCTGAAAAGGGGGTGTCTCTTGAAGTCTCCGGCAGATCAGGGCACTGCCTTGCGAACGGCCATGTGGCGAGGGTTGCCACAGAAACAGGCGCAAGACTTGTTATTAACTCGGATGCCCATGGCCCTCATGATCTCATGACTAAATCCTTTGCGGCAAAGGTCGTGGAAGGTGCGGGTCTCCCGGAAGGTTCCTTGCAAGAACTCCTGTCCAATGCCCTGACCCTTCTTGGTAAAATCGGATACTCATTATGATATAGGGTTTACAGGGATAAGTGATATGTGATCGGATCCGATCGCGTATTAAAGATCCCGCAAGCCATCCCATGCCTGATACCATACTCGCAGATTTCATATCCCGCGTTTTTATAACCTGTTCGGGACAAGCTGAGAAAAATGAACACGATGAAAAAGAGACATCTGTTTAATATTATTGGGGGCGCCATTATAATTGCGTGGTTGCTCATGATCGGCTTGCTGGTACGAAAAACGAACTTTAGCGAGCCTATTGCACAAACAGCTTATATTACGGATAAGGCGGCCAAAATAGTCACATCCCAACATGATTGGATGGAGATATATCTCAAGGGAAAAAAGGTGGGATATGCCGTCACCCATGTCAGCCCTGTCGAAGATGAATATCTTATACAGGAGCAGATCTTTTTGAGACTGAACCTGCTGGGTCAAGCCAGCGTTATACGGACATTGACTCAATCTGTGGCGGATAATCAGTTTCGATTAAAGAATTTTATTTTCAGGATGACTTCCGGAATTGTTAGTTTTCGTGTTTCCGGGAAGATCGATGGCAAGCGCATGCTTTTAAAAATAGGGGAGGGTTTGGCAAAGAGAAGTGAAAGTATTATGCTTCCTGAAAAACCCGTTATCGGAGGTGGAATAGCGCTTTTTTTCAAGGGCAGGAGACTTGAGGTAGGGGAGTCTTTCGTATTTCCTGTTTTTGATCCATCTACAATGACGCAAAAAAATATGGTCCTTAAAATGGAGGGGAAAGAGACCCTTGTGATTAACCGAATAGATTACGAAGCTATTCGTTTAGAAGGTGAGATGCTGGGCCAGAAATTGACATTTTGGCTCGATGAAAGGGGCAATGTTCTTAAGCAAACCGGCTTTATGGGGCTCACTCTGGTCAAGTCCAGTGTTAGCAAGGCGAGCAAGAATATCGATGGCAGCGGAGGAGATGATTTCTATGAGCTGGCAGCAATAGGACTTAAAAGGCAGTTACCCAAAGCCGGCCGATTGAAGTACCTTAAGCTTGAGGTGGAAGGTCTGAATGATATTCGTTTTGATACAAGTATGCTCAATAGGGAGAGGCAGAGGTTTCGTGCGGGACTACTTGAAATTAATAAAGAAAAAATACCTTTAGATGCCGGCTATTCTCTCCCTTATAAGGATGATTCTACAAAAATGAAGTCTTTC
>CAZIXY010000008.1:0-29995 GCA_964543315.1 uncultured Desulfobacteraceae bacterium
CCAACGCCCGGAAAACGCTCTCTCCGCCTTCGGTCAACGCTTGCAGATTTTAGGTGATATATTGTAAGGCATAATTTCCGGGTAATTAACTATAGGCCTTCAGATAATGCCCGAACTGCCGGATGTTGAGCGGTGAGAATCGGTCCAGAACCGTCATGATCTCGAGACCCGGGACAAGGCATTTGACGACCGGGATATCCAGTTCCTCCCTTGTAAGATCAATATAAACTGGCCTGTAGCCGTTATTGATGAGAAGTTTTTCCAAAAGATGCAGATCCTGGGCCGTGTCGCCGGAGGAGTAGTTCGGCAGGGCCTCGTATTCCCGCACGGCAGATCCTTCGGGCGCAGGCATGGACCCGAACCAGAAAGGGTAGGGATATGGGGTCTCCGTCATTGCTGCAAGTGCCGCGCGTTTACCGTCCAGATGGGCTCCGGACCCTTTAAGGATGATACCTCCAGGCCCCTGAATAAATGCCTTGTAACAGGGAACGCCAAATTCCGAAGTGATATCCAGGAACTGGATCTGAATGCCTTTCTGTTTGCACAGATCAATGATTTCCGAGGTTTTTTGGTCTTCAGCTTCCAGGAGAAAACACTTGTCTGTGGAATAGGGAACAACCTTTTCAGCATCCCGTTCGAGGACTTCCAGAAGACTCCCTAACCTAGCCTCTTGTAGAGTATGACCGGCGGCCAGGCCGTTTGAGGGAAGACCGCTTGTCAGGCTGGTTTCATCCAGATTGGAAAACAGGAACACAAGCTGCGCCGGCACATAAACAGGCTGGCACCCCTCTTGATCCACTTGTTCGCCCACTATCCAGTGCAGTTCATTATTGCGGTAAGGGACCTCAAGACACATGTCATTGGGATTCAGGGCTTCAAATCCCTTTTTGATAAGATCTTCATGCCGGGCTTTTATGAGGGTCGTGTTGTTTTTATACCCGAGGGCACTATCCGAATCAAAACTCGCAAATGCCGAATAACGTTCTACCGCCTCCATGAGGCAGGAGATTCGGCCTTGGTGTATGTTTAGGCCACGACCATAGCTTATCGGAGACCCGGATAACCGCCAATTGTTTCGGCCGTTATGAACCGTCACATCCAGGAACCATGGTCTTTCAATGGCGTAAGGGCTTATGGTTGTATCGGGCCTGGTTTCCCAACCCGTAATGATTCCGAGACGTTCCAGTTTCCTGGAGATCTTTCTGGCTGTTTCCTTGGGGGCAGTGCCATGCAAAATTGTTTTGGAACTTATGCGGTTTGGGGAAATTTCCTGAATGTTAACAATGCTGCTTTTCCATTGCTCGATGGCCTTCAGGTCAAAAGGTATGGTGCACTCCGTTTCTTCCGGAGAAGGCATGGGGCAATGCATGTTGGCGTTTCGCGCAAACTGCCTCAGCCAGTAAGTGATATTATCGGCATTTTTTACCAGTGACCATGCGACATAAATGAGCGGGCTGTTTTGGGACAATTCTTTGGTATCAATCGTCTCGAACGCCTTTAGCATGTGCTGGTATCTGGCAGTTAGGAGACACGTCTCGTATGCGACTGTAAGGAGATGCAGGTTGCCCTTATTTTGACCCTCCTTAATAAGTGAGCCTAGTTCCTCCGGTTCCAACTTTCCAGCCAGCTCCAGGAGATATTTGTGCATAAACTGGTCGTTGGGGCATTCCCGGAGGCAATCAAATGCCTTTTGGAAATCCAGTTCACTTTCGGGAATACACGAAAACCATCCTACACCCCCCGCAATGCCCCTGCGCTCTAACTTGTATCTCACCTTCTCCTTGTCCCCGGCCATTTTATCCTGTCCTTTTGGAAACGCTCATTCATTCTTGATTAAAGACAAAACCCCACTCCTCACAAAAAGAGCGGGGTGCTTAAGGTTGTGTTTTTTGGTTCTTTAAAATTTATGTATTATCTTTTTTTGTTGTAAAAATCCTCTATTCGATTTAGTGTCTCAAGGTATTCCCGCTGAAATTCAAATTCAGAATAGCGGCTGATCTCTTTTTTGAGTGGTGAGACGTATGGCAAAACATCTATGCCGTAACGGTTTTCGCCCTTTTTGTCTGCATCGTGAACAATCAATACAGAGTAGTAATTTGCAAGCAGTCTGAGGCCCTGCGTTCTTCGGAATAAATAGGCCCTTCCCCCGGTTGTATTCAGGAAAAAGCCGGCATATTGATATCGTTCTGCTCTAAGTGGTCTCAGGCCTTCCGGATCAGGACATCGATTATCTAGGGTTATCCATTTATAAAGCATTGCCAGGACGTATTCCATAGCATCCTGCTCGTTCACTATGACTTTGCGGATGAGCTTAAGATCCTTTCGGCCCAGTACGCGGAAAAAATGATAGAGGTTTTCGATGAGGACTTTGGGATCGGTGCCCTCCCCTGCCGGTACAGGCGGTCGGGCAGAGCATCGTTTGAGCATGTCTTTAAAACGTGCATAACTGTCCTTTTCAGGATTAAGGTATTTGACGTAGGGCTTTTGATCCAGATATTGAAAAAACTCTTCCATTTCCTTTTCAATTTTAGTGCAATAATCTTCTTCCGGGGCGGGTTTAGGAGGGACCTCCTCTTTGGTGGGGACAGCTAAGGCCTCCGGTTTTTTTTCTTTGACTTTCGCAATGGTCGGTTCCTTTTGCGTGAGGCGCTCAGGCTGGACCGGAATGACCTTTTCTGGGACTAACGCTTTTTTCTGTTCCGGCTCCATTTGTGAGTACAGGTAGTAGCCGAGTCCCGCGATAACCAGAATAAGCAAAAGCCACCACCAGATACGACCTTTTGACCTCTTTGCCATGATGTTTTCCTCCATGATGAATTATTGTTGTGAACGTCCTCCATTACCGTATGTATAGCCTCCTTCCTATCCGGATCCTCACCCTTGTGCAATGTAGCATTGGGCCGCTTAAATATCAATGCTTGACGGGAAAGCTGACCGTAACCTGCGTTCCTTTTCCTTCTTGACTTTGGATTTCAATTTCTCCATTGTGATTCATGACGATTTGGTGAACCATTGTCAATCCGAGGCCGGCTCCTCGGGTCTTGGATGTAAAAAACGGATCATAAACGGAAGCTTGATCTTTTTGGGCAATACCGCACCCGGTATCATGGACGTGGATCATTATGTAATCGCCTTGCTGTCTGGCCGTGAGTGTAAGTTTTCCCCCTTCAGGCATGGAGTCAAGGGCGTTTTCCATAATGTTGTCCAGTGCCAATGCCAACTGGTCAGAATTCATTCTGACAGGCAACAGGCCTTTTTCTATCTTATATGAGAATACGATGCCCTGCCTTTGGGCGAGAGGTTCGAATTTTTCAATAACATGATCCAGGACACTTGTGATTTTGCCTGTCTTAAGTGTGGCGGATAGAATATCGGAAAATTTTCGAACCTGCTTGACGATGTTTTCAAGACGTTCCGATTGTTCTATTATGAAGGAAATATATTTTTGCAGCTTTGGGTCGTTTTTCAGCTCTTTTTCCAGTCTTCCGGCAAATCCACCAATGGTAGTCACCGGGTTTCTGATTTCATGTGCTACACCCTGTACAAGATTGCCTATTGCTGCAAGACGTTCCGAGCGGATCAGCCTTTCCTGGGTTTGCTTAAGCTCGCTTTCGGTAAGTTGGAATTTCTTTTCCAGCCGACGATAAAGTTTTGCGTTATCCAGGGCCACGGCAATCTGCTGGGACATGGTTGTTAATAGCTCCAGGTCGGAATCAACAAACGACTCTTGGTGTTTTTTATTGAGCACCTGAAGGGCACCAATGGTTTTACCCCTTAAAATCAGCGGCACGCAGATCATGGATTTTGTCTCAAATCCGGTTTCGATATCATATTTTTTGCTGAAGGTCGTTTCGCTGAGCGCATCCTGGATCACCATGGGCCGACCTGTCTGTACGACTCGACCGGCTATTCCTTCGCCCAGTTTAAGTCTAATAAGTTTGACGGGATCCTTTTTGCTTCCTCTGGCAATACGGATAAAGATTTCACCTTTTTCTTCATCCAGTTCATAGACAGTGCTGGCTTCCGCATCCATGAACTCCTCGGCCCATTGCATGGCATGATTGAGGACATCATCAATCTTTAGGGATGAGTTGATAATGGAACTGAATTTTAACAGAGTGCTCAGTTCTTTTTCGTGTACGTCTTTTGGCTTCTTCTTTTTCAAATCTGAGTGCCCTGGTTTTTGTATTTATGACAACGGTTCATATGAGCGTTTTCTAATGGAATGTTTAAGGGTTTGACTTTTTCATGGTGGATCATTTAGAAATGAAACATTTAATTAGTAGCCTTGAGCGATCAGCTTTGAGTAAAAGGCCTGTAAAAATTTCTCTGGTATGCAGATCGCTTAGCTCCGGCGGCTTATTGCCTGCCAATATACAAAAGATTAGGCTGATAAGCAATGAAAAGTGAGAATTTCAGAAAGGTTATATGATAAGATGAGAATCCTTTTGACCAATGATGACGGGATTCATGCCCCAGGACTTTTGGCCCTGCATGAGTCCCTGAAATCCGAACATGATGTGGCTATCGTAGCCCCGGAATCGGAAATGAGTGCCGTGGGACACGCCATTACGCTGACTTCACCCCTTAGGGTCCAGGACATTTACAAAAACGGTTCCTTTTACGGTCTTGCCGTCACGGGAACACCGGCAGATTGTGTAAAAATTGCCTTGCAGGAACTTCTTGAAAGGACCCCGGATATCATCCTTTCGGGTATAAATCCGGGGGCCAACGTGGGGGTCAATATACTTTACTCAGGCACCGTCTCCGCGGCCACCGAAGGTGCTTTCTTGGGTGTCCCCGCCGCTGCCATATCCCTTAATAAAAGGCAGAAGCCGGACTTCGGTTTTGCCGCCCGGTTTTCAAAAGAGATCATCCGGTTTATTGTAGAGACCGGTCTCAAAAAGGGAACGGCTCTCATTGTCAATATCCCTGCAGTGTCGGCTGATAAGATAACAGGTGTGCGTTTGACGAGACAGGGGACCTCGAGATTTGAGGAACGGTTTGAACGCCGCACGGACCCCAGAGGAAATGTCTATTACTGGCTTACAGGTGAAACACCCGTCGAAAACGGCAGTGTCGAGACAGATTCCAAGGCATTGAATGAAAACTGGATCACAGTAACACCCATACATTCCAATCTCACATGCGATGAGGAGCTTAAGAGAATGCAGTCACGACTTCCGTTTTCTTGGAAGGTATTGTAAACGGCAGCGTAGATTCTGTTTCCTGTTCCTTTGCCAGTCCGGGGCACTTGTGTCCTTTTAGAGATCGGGCCAGTGGTCATTCCACGGACGTGCCTGCTCATATGCATGGGCGGCCTGTAAGACAAGATCATCGCGGTATATCGGGCCGATGATCTGGAGTCCTGCCGGCAGGCCTGTTTTGGTCAATCCGGTGCGAACCGTGGCTGCTGGATGGCCGGATAAATTAAAAGGGTAGGTAAAGGCTACCGCCAAGAGAAGGGGGATTGGATGGCCGTTAATCTCCGAGGGAGGTGGACCTTTGGCAGCAAACGCCTCGGTCGGCATGGTAGGGGTCAGCAGGAGGTCAAAACGATCGAAAAAATCCTTCAGGGACGCATGGAGTTTATTTTTAGTTCTCTGAATCTCAATGTAGTCTTCCACTGAAAGGCCTTTTGCGTGATCCAGAGCGAGCACAAGTGTCCTTCCCATTTCAGAGCGGATGTTTTCGAACTCCTCATTAACCTGGGCATAAATATCCATTGCGGTGAGGTCGGTCCAGGCTTGACTCACCTCAGGGATTTCTCCTTCCCAGGCCTCAACCGTATGGCCCATGTCCCCAAAAGCCTTTACGGCCTGTTCCGCCAGGGCCATGACATCTTCCTGCACAAGGGCATATCCTAACGTGGGGCTGAAGCCTATCCTCAAACCTTCCGGAAGTTTATTCAGGGTCTTAACGTAGGAAATACCCGGAGAAGGCAGAGAGCCCGGATCTGAAGGATGATATCCTGCCGCACAGTCCAAAAAAAGTGCGGCATCATGCACTGTTCTGCTCAAGGGACCAAAGTTCCATACACCGCTCATATAAAGCAAGTTCATGGGTGCTAAGGGGATACGACCCTTGGAAGGCTTGAATCCAAAACAACCTGAATAGCAGGCAGGAATCCGGATTGAGCCACCTGCATCGGATCCGGATGCTAAAGGTACCATGCCTGAAGCGACAGCAGCAGCCGAGCCGCCGCTGGACCCACCCGGCGTACGCTCCCTATTCCAGGGGTTCCGGGTGACACCGTAAAGTCTGTTTTTTGTAAAACCCGTAAAACCGAATTCAGGAGTATTTGTTTTGCCAATCACGATGGCACCTGCAGACTTGAGCCGGGCCACCTGAACAGAATCCTTTTGGGCCAGATTGTCCTTGTAAGGTATAGAGCCGAAACTGGTGACAAGCCCCTTCACATTTTCCAGGTCCTTGACACCAATAGGAATTCCGGCCAACGGGCCTGGATCTTCACCGGAGGCGATACGCTCGGCCATCAACTTCGCCTCTTCCATGGCCTGTTGAGGCCGCATGGCGACAAAGGCATTAAGTGACTTGTTTACCGCCTCAATTCTATTCAGGGTTTCCTCCATCAGATCAACCGGCGACAGATGTTTGGACCGGATGAGTTGAACAAGCTCTTGGGCTGGTTTGTAGCATATGGAAGACATCTTTCACCCTTTCCTTTCATCCTGTTTTATAAGGGCCTGCAGGAATAGTTGCTATTCTCAAATGAAGAAGCCCCTCATCAAGGGGCCCCTTCAGAAAGAGATGTGGCTAATAATAAAATGCTAGAACATCGGCCACAGCAGAAAAGCGCAAGAGGTGATAATAAAAAAGACAATGAACACCAGAAGCAGCCAGCCCATTATCTCTCTGAACTCCAGCTTGGCTACCGCAAGCATGGCGATGGCCCAAAAAGGCTGGATCATGTCGGTCATCATATCACCCCAGGCATAAGCAACGACGGTTTTATTCGCAGCCACTCCCAACTGCTTTGCAGCAGGGAGAAGATAGGGTGCTGTCACGGCCCACTCTGAACCTCCCGAAGGGATGAGGTAATTGAGCAATCCTGCATACCAGTAGGTAACGAGCAGGAATGTTCCTCCGCTGCAAACCGCAACAAACGCCTTGGTAAATACCGTGGCCAGTGCAGTGTATTTGAATAGACCGAAAATACCCGCGTAGAATGGGAACTGGATGACGATGCCCCAGACGGCCTTGCCCGCGTCCTCTGTGGCCTTCAGAAAGCTCCATGGTCTCCAGTGGAAAAGAACGCCTAACATAAGAAAGAAGAGGTTGATATTGTTAAGGTTGATTGTCTTGGCAAAACCAACCTCGCTCATTTTCCAGCCCAACCACCAGAAACCTCCTATGGCGATAATAAGGTTCCAACCCCACCACCAGTTGGCCCATGTGGAAAAGCTGTCAAATTTTTCCGGCTTTGGCGGTGATTCATACAGCTTGAGCCTGTCCATTAATTCCGGGGAGACCTTAAAAGTCTTTTCTTCGGAGGGGTGCATGAGCGCCATAAGGGCTGTGACGACTATGAGTATGATTACCAGCAGGATGAGATTAAAAGGAGAGAAGATAGTCTGCGAGGTTGATATAGTATCAGGCAGATATCCATTTTTTATAAGATAGTTGTTAGGGGTGTTGACAAGCAAGGGAGCGGAAGCTGAAAGCCCTGAATGCCAGGTACATCCCAGACCCAAATAGGCCGAAGCCACCAGAAGACGGTAGTCAACCTTGGGATTGTTCTTGACAATGTATAAGGCCAGCATGGCACTTCCGATCAGGCTAAGCCCCCAGTTGAACCAGGCGATGAGCATGGAAAACAGGGCCATAATCATAATTGCCTGCCACGGTTTTTCCTTGTTGGCCCAGCCGGAGATGCCGTTCAACAGTGCCCTGACGGGAGGTGAGCAGGCAAGGATATAGCCCGTCATCATGATCAGGCACATCTGCATGCCGAATTTAAGAAGAATCCAGAACCCTTTTCCCCATGCCTGTACCGCTTTGGCAGGTCCTACATCTCCCCAGATAAGGGCCATAATAAATGTGATTATACTAAGGATCCAAACGATAACCAGGGCATCAGGGATCCATCTTTCTGTCCAGTTGGTTAGTCCGCCGCCCCAATCTTTCAGAAATTCCAATCCGGATTTTTGTTCGTTTTCGGCCATAATAACCTCCTTCGTTAAGAAGTTCGCGCCAGCCCATTATGTGATGACTAGTTAAGAGAAAGTTAGTTCTTTCTATCACCCCCTTTTTTAAGAGTCGAATAGTTTTATTAAATCAGTTTTTGCAACATAAAAAAAACCCCTGATAAAGCGACACTACTCCAGGGGTTTTTTCACGAGGATATTCACCGGCAAGCCTTTGATTCAGATTGCTAGTCAGAAACTCTCTCAATACATCATTAGTTTGAAAAGGATAATAAAATGGCATATATTTGTCAATATGAAAACGCACTCGCACTTATTGTAGCACGATGCTTTAATAGTTTTTGCATCTTCTCTGCCCGGGCTGTGCTAAGCTCTCAAAAGGCATGTCCGCATTGATTTTGTTAGTTATTACGGTAAGCTGCAAGCACTTGTCTTTGGCAATTATCAAAGATCTTTAACTCATCCTCCGTAGCATGCTACTGCGGGGAGGATCCTTTAATTTTTGATGAAAGGTTGCAGTATGTTGAAAAGGGAATACCCGGAGCATCCAATAGTGGGAGTCGGAGCCGTGATTTTGGATGAACAGGTGGTCTTGTTGGCACGGAGAAAAAAGGAGCCTGGGAAAGGCCAGTGGAGTCTGCCCGGCGGTGTTGTGAAAGTGGGAGAGTCTCTTACGGAGGCAGTAAAAAGGGAGATTTTAGAAGAGGTCTCCATTCAGATAGAAATCGGTGGCCTTATCGGGGTTTTTGACAGGATCATTCATGATAGGCACAACCGGATACGATACCATTATGTCCTTGTTGATTACTGGGGATGGACTGTCTCCGGGCACCCAGAACCCGGTTCCGACATAAGTGATGTGCGGTCGGTCCCGCTGGGAGAACTGGAGTCATGTGAGATCGGCAGTGATGTGAAAGACACTATTCTGACCGCGAAAAAAATGAGGGACACGGAATTTGAGTTGAAAGGCTAAAGAAATAATGTCCCTTCATTTTTTCAATCAAGATCCTATCGGATCAGGTTAAGAAAGCGTTTCCAGTTTGGCCAAGACCAGTAGATGATAATTGCTTTTCCCTTGAGCTTGTTGAGGGAAACGAAACCCCAGTATCTGCTGTCATGGCTGTTGTCACGGTTATCACCCATGACAAAGATGGCGTCTTCAGGGACGGTCCAAGGGCCGCGATTCTCATGTGTGGTATGCTCATCTAATATGTAATGCTTGCAGTCTCCGAGGAATTCGAGATACTTGTTTGCCTGTGTTAAGTCCCTGTCCCTATACTTCTCGACATATTGCGTCGATACTTTTTTTCCGTTTAAATGCAAGACATCATTTATGATGGTTATTTTGTCTCCACCAATCCCTATAACCCTCTTTATAAAATCCTTGTTTTCGTCTGTCGGCCATTTGAAGACCACGACATCCCCTCTTTTCGGCCGTTTTATCTGTAAGAGGTAACGGTCAGTAAATGGATATTTTATTCCATAGATGAATTTGTTTACAAGGATATGATCGCCAATCAAGAGTGTTGGTTTCATGGATCCAGAGGGAATCTTAAATGCCTGAACAATAAAAGTGCGTATGAAGAGTGCAAGCAGGACGGCTATTACCGCCGCTTCAATATATTCACGAAATGTGCTCTTTTTCTTTAACTTAACCTTGGTTGGAATTTCTTTATCCAAATCAACCTCCTTCAGAATGACATGGGAATTTAATATTTCTTATTCGGGTTTGTAAAGGCTTTTTTCAAACATCTTGAAGACCAAAGAGGTCGAGTTGGCTGTTTCGTAAAAGACCAATCGCATTAAGTTTCAGGTATTTCCAGTTATTGTGGATGGGGAGCCCCATAATGAAAATACAATATATAGTGCTATGATTATCTGTTATCTACTATATATATATAAATTATATAAATTTTAGTTAATTTATAAATAATGGTTGACAAATATTATTCCATATGCTTTTATGAACTACAATGAAGTATACCAATATCGGATTGTCAGCAACCAAGTAGGAAAGAGTATGTAAGTTTAAGGTGGAGGGTAAAGTGGGTCAAAATGCCGTGCAAAAAATCAGAGAGAGCCTCCTCATGAGCAAGGCGGAGCTTGCCAGAAAAGCAGGGGTTTCGCCATTGACTATTGACAGGGTTGAGAAGGGAAAGGACTGCCGAATGGAGACCAAGCGCAAAATTATACTGGCTCTTGGTTATAATCTCTCTGACAAGAACAGGCTTTTCCCCGAGAACTGAAAGCGTTAATTATGGCGATTCACAAAAAAAATCAGTTAATTGGTCTGGATATCGGCTGTCACTCGATCAAGCTGGTCGAGATAGATGACAGCAAGAAAGGTCGAGTCCTGAAAAATTTCGGGATAATAGGGCTGCCATTTAACGCTATTGTGGAAGGCTCCATTAAAGAAATGGAGTTAGTTTCTTCCGCAATTAAGGAGCTTTGTAGGAATTTAAAGATAAGAAACAAGAACGTAGCCACCTCAATATCCGGGTTTTCTGTGATCGTAAAGAAGATCACATTGACAAATAAGGAAGAACCGGAACTTGAGGCTACCATACAAGACGAGGCTGAACAATACATCCCCTTTGATATCAGTGAAGTGAATCTTGATTTTGATATCATGAGCGGAGGAATGGAATCAAAAGAGATTGCTGAGGAGGAGGGTGAAAAGGAAGGCGCGGATAACATGGAAGTCATGTTAGTGGCTGCCAAAAAAGACATTGTTGAGGATTATGTCAACGCGCTGGATCTTGCGGGCCTTAATTCCGTTGTACTGGATGTTGATGCTTTTGCTTTGCAAAATGCGTTTGAAATAAGTTCCGATAAACAAGAAGGCTGTTATGCATTGGTAAACGTGGGGGCAGAGGAGCTTGGGATAAATGCCATAAAGAAGGACATATCTTTATTCACAAGAGACTCGTCTTTCGGAGGTTCCCAGATTACAGAAGCGATTATGTCACAATTCAGCGTGAGCTTTGAGGAAGCTGAAAAGATAAAATTGGGTGGAACCAAGAAAGAGAAAGACAAGAAAGTACTGGAAGAGATTTTTGTATCCGTGATTACGGAATGGGTCCAGGAGATAAAGAGGGCTCTCGATTTTGTTGCGGGAACTTATCCGGATGAAACCATTGAGAGGATCCTGGTAAGTGGCGGATCTTGCAGGATCCCGGATTTTAAAAAGTATTTGGAATTGGAGACAGGAATCCCCGTATCGGAACTCAACCCTTTTGCAAATCTTATAATAAATGAGAAATTGTTTGATCCCAGGTACCTTAAGTATATGGCACCGCAAGCTGCAGTAGCCGTGGGCCTTGCCCTGAGAAGCATTGGTGACAAATGATAAAAATAAACCTTCTGCCCTTTAGGGCTGCCAGAAAAAAGGAAAACGTAAGAAGGCAGATCAGCATCTATGTTCTCATGGTTTTGTTTGTTGTTGTGGTGACCGGATATTTTTTCCTGAAGCTCAACAGTGATATATCGCGGTTAGAGGCCACTAAAATCCAGAAACGGAAAGAGCTGACAACCTATGCCCAGACCACAAAAAAAATTAAGGCGTTGCGAATAAAGATAGATCAAATAAAACGCAAGCTTAACGTCATTAAGGATCTTGAAAAAAAGAAGACAGGCCCGGTGCTTCTTTTGGACGAAATAGCCACGGCAGTTCCCAGGGACCGGGTATGGCTCAATTCGCTATCCGAAAGAGAGGGTGTTTTAACGCTTAGGGGAACCGCCAGAGACAATGACACCGTGGCCCTGTTTATGACAAGCCTTGAAAAACAAAAGCACATTAGCTCTGTTGATCTTATTTCGGCACAATTAAGGGAGTTACAGGCACAGAAGATGAATGTTACGGATTTTGTCCTGACGTGTAAGACATATGCTTTTAAAGAGAAGACCAAGCCGAAAGCTGTAAAGTCGAGTCGGAGGCGTACAAGTAGGAAAAGGTAGCGCTAATCCTCTATGGCCCCAATGTGAAGAGAAGGGATAATGAAAGAATCTCTTATTGAAAAAGTTGAAAAGATAAAGATGCCTTACAGGCTTTTGATCCTGGTGGGAACGTTTTTGCTGCTAGGAAGCGTTTTTGTCTTTTTGGTGTATCTTCCAAAGGCAGAAAAGATATCTCAGACAACAAAAGAGATTGCGGAACTCCAAAAGCAGATCAACAAGGCAAAGATTACAATTAGGGACTTGGCAAAGCTGGAAAAGGAAGAGGCCCGGATCGATGCGCAATTCAAAGAGGCCCTAAGGCTTTTGCCCAATGAGAGAGAGATCCCGAGCCTTTTGAGGAACGTTACTCAGCTGGGAAATCAATCAAACCTAAAATTCCTTTTATTTAGACCAACAAACGAAAGGCCTCGGGATTTTTTCATCGAAATTCCGGTTTCAGTTGAAGTGAGCGGCAAATACCACAACGTGGCCCTGTTTTTTGATAGGGTCGGTCGGATGAAAAGGATTGTCAATATATTGAATGTTACCATGGTTCCGGAAAAACCTTTATCGACAAGACTAAAGACAAGATGTGAAGCCGTAACCTTCAGATTTAAGGGTAAATAGAAATGCGCAATGCGCACAGAAAAAGAAATGTTTTTGTAATAGCATTCAACTCAGTCGTCTTGTTGTCCCTCATTCTATTTGCGGCCCCTCTCTTGTTCGCTGGCACGGGCGTTTTATATAAGAAGGCCCGGCCGCAACAGGACCTGGCCAAAGAGGGGGAGTATTTTTATAGACCCATAGGAAAAGTGGATCCTTTTGCGCCGTTTATAATCAAAGAGGAAGAAAGCCGAGAGGATCTTGGAGTCGATGACTTTACAAGGAAAAAAACAAAGCGAATGGCAGCTATGGAACGTGTGTTAAAAAAACTTAGGGAGCCAAAGACGGAACTCCAGAGAATAAGCATATCAAAACTCACACTTACCGCCATAATAAAGGGACAAACTAAAACCTGGGCAATGGTTAGTGATCAGAAAGGTCGAGGATATAGGCTGGAAAAGGGCACATACATCGGAAAGAACGGTGGGGTTGTGGATACGATAATTTCTGAAGAGAAGATGACCTCTTTTGGGAGGCAATCGGTCAGAAAAATAACCATTAAGGAGCCTTACATTAATCGAGATCAAAACTTGGATTACAGATTCATTGAGATGGAAATGCCTTACAATATGTCTGTATATAAGTGATGGTAATTCGGCCAGCCACCTGACAGTAATATTCGTCATAACGGGGGAGAAAACAAATGAAGGTAGAAATAAGAACATACATTATGGGGATTTTGATCCTGCTTTTCAGTATTTCTTGTGGTCAGGAGGTTCGGCAGACTATGAGTCCCGTGGTTCCGGATCCTGCAGATGGCAGGTTGAAAAGGATAGTCATACTTCCCTTTGCCGATTATACGCTATCGTTTTCCTCATACGGTCACTGGAGAAGGAACCTTCTGGTGCATGAAGCGGTACAAGATGAGCTATACAAAGCAGGATTCGTCCCTGCGGCGGAGGAAGCCGTTTCGGAGTATCTTTTGAGAAAAGGGGTGTTCCGGTATCCTTATGAGGTATCTGCAACCGTTGACTCATTGCAGAGAGAAATGCAAGAGAACTGGTCCGATCAGATGAAAGAAGAGATGGCAAAGACCATTTCTGAAAATATTAAAATGAGCAGGAAACTCAAAAAAGAGCGAGACAACAGGAAACTCGTCGCCATAAACAGCCAAATGATAAAGGATTTAGGCGATAACTTGGGAGCTGATTATGTTGTACGGGGCAGAATTGTTGAGTTTCGCTGGGGCCACGAAGACACGTTCAATTTTGTAAAGATTGGTTTCCTGCCCTGCATTTTTAAGACAAGCCATAGGATGGTTTTCGGACTGGCGGATTCAGAGTCTTATGAGGCCGTTGACATGGCTTCCATAGGAGGGACAATACGGCGTGCATTGGCGGAGACGGATTACCCCTTTGATGGTTATAAGGCCGACCCTGACTACTTTTTTGACAATAGCAGCACTGAAGAGGCATATTCACGGGTGAGTGATATGGTCTGGGGAGCAGGGAGATTCGCAGCAGGTGTTTTCGGTGATAGACAGGGTAAGGTCCCGGAAGCCACGGTTCAACTGAGGATGCTTATACAGGATGGCAGAACAGGGGAGGTCGTATGGCTTAACAGGGCTGAGGTGAGCGTCACCCCCGAAAGCACATATGCAGCACATGATCGCTACACACTTTTCCAGAAGGCCATACACAAGACAGTCAAGAGCCTCGTGAGGAATTTCATAGACACACTTGAAAGAGGTGGTGTGCCGACAATTGACAGTGCAGGCCTTACCGTTGCCGCTGAAATGCTTGAGGCATCGAAATTGGAGGCAGCCAAGGCCAAAGAGGCGGCCGCTGATGCCAATGAAGCGGCAAAAAAGGCCAGGGAATCCGCAGAAATGGCAGAAGGCGCGGCCGGAGAGGCGGGTGAAGCGGCAAAAAGTGCCGAAGAATCTTCTATGAAGTCTGAAAAAATATTTAAGAAAACTATTCGTAAATAGAAAAAATTTTCCTGTCTCTGGCATTTCGGTTGATTGAGACCATAGATGGAAGAGAAAAGGAAAAGTAAGAGGAGAAACGAATGGCCAGAATACTATTGATGAGTCTGATCCTGTTGGCACACCTTCTTTCGCCGGCGTTTGCAGGAGAAATAAGTGGTATAAAAGTGGGGAAAAAGGCTCAACATGAGATAGAGATCATGATTAAGGGGCAATATGAGTCTTATCGGGCATTTACCTTGCAGGGCCCCTTTAGATTCATAATTGATCTTGAGGGCGCAAAGCTGAAAAGGAGTGTGCCCCGATCCGTTCCTATTGAAGATTCGATCCTCTCCGGAATTAGGGCTGGCCAGGGGGATAATCGTGCGCGCATTGTTCTGGATTCGGTAGCTAAGGATGCTATTTTTCATTGCAATATTCAGGAAAAGGAAGGGGGTTTGCATATAAAATGCTGGAAGCCTAAAGAGGCAAAGGGAGCAATGGTTTCGGGGGGCAAACCAGCGACCGGGACTGCCGAAGCTCCTATCATGCCAAAAAAAGATCTGGGTGATCTATTCGGTCGCCATGAATCGGCTGAAGGCAAGCAGCAAACAAAGGAAATTGAAAAGATAACAAAGTTTACGGGTGAAAAAATAACCCTGGATTTCTATAAAACGGACATTCACAATGTATTCCGTCTATTTGCCGAGATAAGCGGTAAGAATATTATAGTTGATGATAAGGTGAAGGGAGATCTGACTCTGGCGTTGAAGGAGGTCCCTTGGGATCTGGCTTTAGATATTATTCTTGATGTTAAAAAGCTTAAAAAGGAGGAGAAGCTTAACACATACATCATATTACCTATGCCCGAACAGGCAGCAGGGGAAGGGGAATTGATTGTTCGCAAGTTCTCGGAAGAGGTGCTCCAGCCCGCGAGGTTGCGCAAGAGGATAAAGGAAAACCGGCAGCAGGCCCAGGAGATTATTATTAGTGCCCACAACCTTGAAGCCCAGGGTAAGAAACAAGAAGCCTTAGATCTTTATGAGAAGGCCTTCGGACTGTGGAAGGATAATATTGATCTGATTAAGAAGACGGCCTATCTGCATTACAGCCTCGGAAATTATGCCAGGAGTTACTACTTTTCCGGGCAGGCCCTTAAAATGAATCCAAAAGATGCGGAGGCAGCCCTTTATGCTGCCCTTCCGGCAGTGAGGATGGGTAAGAATGAAGAAGCAAAACTACTCTTTGAGATGGCGTTAAAGGGCAGCCCTAAGATACCCGAGGCATTTTACAATTATGGTCTGTTTCTTGAAAGGCAAAAAGACTACGATAATTCTCTGTATATATATCAGAAATATGAAACGTTATTCGGTCCTTCTTTGCAGTTAAGTCTGGCGATAGCCAGGTTATTTGAGGCTCAGGAAAGAACAGAAGATGCGTGCAAAAAATACAGAGAAATTCAATTTTCCGGATTCTCTATAGATAAACATACAGAAGGTATTGTTCAGAACAAGATTAGGACCCTTTGTCAACAGGGAGAAGACTAACATGAAAAATAAAAGAAGTATTTTCTGGTCTTTCGTGTTTTTCATTGTGTTTGCCGGGTGCACATATCAGGAGCAGGTGGTCAAAGAAGATCCAAGTAACAGCCTATTGGAGCTTCCACCTCCTATTTCCGCGCCCAAGACTGCCCCTGCAAAACCTGTGTCCGGAGTTTCCGGAGCTGAGGATGAAGCAGGCTACAGAATAAGACCTCTGGATATTCAGATAAAGGCGGGCAAACCGTACCTGCCGGTTGGGGCTGAACTCATCACAGAAAGGGGCAAAGTGCCTTTACCCGTCGTCTTGAAAAAACTGGCCGTTATCAAAGGTTTTTCAATAAGCTGGGCCGATGATGTGGATCAGGGCAAGCTGGTGGATTGTGATATCAAGCCCGCGGATAATTTCTGGGATGCCCTGGACAATATCCTGAGGCAGGTAGACTATTTTTATGAGACAGAAGAGGATACCATAATCGTCCGATTTAAAGAGACCAAAAAGTATCGCATAAGCATGCCGGCCCTCAGTGAAACCTTTGAGTCTTCCTTAGGGGGTAACATGCTGCCCGATACAAGTGGGGAAGGGACATCCGGTGGTCTTTCCGCTCAAACGACACTTACTGCCAACAGCCCGGAGTTTTCTTTTTGGAAAAACATTGAGGAAGGGTTAAAACAGATATGTGAAGGCTTTCCTGCGCCTGTTATAGATGAGACATTAGGGCTTATCACTATAAGTGCTCCGAAGAGGATCCATAAGGATGTTGAGAGGTATTTGGCTTCTATAAAAAAAGAAGCCTATAAACAAGTGGTTATTGAGGCCAAAATCTTGGAGGTTTCTTTAACGGAAGACCATTCTACAGGTATTGACTGGGAAAACACTTTCAGCAACAGGACCGTTTCCGGAAATATCAATCTCAGGGACAGTCTTTATGCAACAGGTGGAGCCAGCGGTCCATTTCTCCAAAGCCTAACCATAACCTCCCCTATTTCTTGGAGTGCCGTCGTGTCCGCCTTTAGAGAATACGGTGATACCAAGCTCATTTCAAATCCGAAGGTCCATCTTTTGAACGGCCACGGCGCGGTTCTGAGTGCTGGGCAGCAACTCGTTTATCTCTCCGGATGTGAGACTACCGAGTCAGACTCCGGAAACCGCACCGCTTCCCCTGAAACAAGCTCGGTGACTTTGGGACTGACTGTGGGTATCAAGGCCAACATCTTGAACCAGGAGGAAGTCATCCTCTATGTGTTTCCTGCGCTTACCAGGGGCGAGCTTGTTAATGTCGGTGGGCTTACCGACTGCGGACAGATTCAGGCACCGCAGATCTTTGTAAGGGAGATGGCCACCCATGCCAAAATTAGGGACGGCGAAATCCTTGTGATAGGAGGTCTGATTCAAAAGAACGAAGACACGACGAAGAAGAAAGTCCCTTTTTTAGGGGACATACCTATTTTGGGAAGTTTTTTTAAGTACGAAGCCATTGATAATGAATCAACCGAGCTGGTCATAATTCTTAAGCCCAGAATTGTGAAACGCAAGGAAATTATTTAATTCTAACGAGAACAGGGCTTCCAACAAAAAACACATCAGGTATCCGAATTTGACCCAAAGGCCTGGAGGATTTCTCTGAGCGTAAGCAGGTTTTTAATCTTCCACGGCGTTTCCAGGTTTTCGTTTTTGTAAGAGACGAAAGGCACGTTTGCTGCCAGTGCCGTTTCATAATCTATCTGGGAATCACCCACATAAATTGACTGGTCTGCATTTATCTCAAAAAAATCAAGTATCTTGAAAAGGGACTCGGGATCGGGCTTTGGTTTATATACATCCAGCGAAGAGACAACTATATCAAAGAATTTTTCCAGTCCATGATATTCAAGTACGTCACCGATCGTATTGCTTCTGTTGGTTGCGACGGCAAGGCCGAATTCAGGCGCCAGCAACCTTAGCAACTCTTTAAGGCCAGGTTCAACAATCATATCCTTTATAAATGGAGTGTAATCCATTTTCATCCTATAGGCCTGCGCCTCTTCAACATATGGGGTTTCACGAAAAATATGCCGCACGGATTCATCGGCCGTCTGCATGTGGACAAATGATATGGCATTTTCTGCCATAGGGGGGAGCCCGAAATGTGCAAGAAGGTGATTGTAGAAGTTGATATTGGCCTGACGGGACTCAAACATGACCCCGTCACAGTCAAAAATGACGGCTGATATTTTTTTTCTTGCAATCATATCATAAATACAAGCTAATAGTCCGGGGGCAGAAAGGGAGCTCCTTTTTCCATGTTATCGTCAGTAGTAGGCGCTCATTTTAGAAACAGGAAGCCCGTATGTCAATGTCCGGTATGCACCATCAAGGCAAGATTGTTTTCCATTTGCATAATTCGTGTTCAGGATCAAGTCCCATACCTGAATGCCTCACGTGAATAGTGCACGGGGGTTTATCATAAACTGTATGTTAGAGATAAAGGGGTAAGAATGCAAATCCAAACGGATTATTTAGTAATAGGCAGTGGGATTGCCGGAATAAGCTTCGCCCTTGAGGCGGCTAAGACAGGCACGGTGGCTATTGTTACCAAGAAGGAGAAGACGGAGGGCTCCACCAATTACGCCCAGGGTGGCATTGCTTCAGTGTTTGATCCGAATGATAGCTTTGAATTGCATGTAAAGGATACTCTCGAATCCGGAGCCGGCCTTTCCCAGGAAAACATCGTGAAGCTGGTTATTTCTGACGGTCCGGCTAGAATTCAGGAGCTCATATCCATGGGCGTGAATTTTACCAGACAAACAGGTGGTGAAACGCCTTTTGATCTGGGGCGTGAGGGTGGTCATTCGCGACGCCGAATTGTTCATACCAAAGACCTCACCGGCCGAGAGGTAGAGCGTATACTCCTTGAGCGTGCCGAGGAAAATGAGAATATCCGGATCTATGAAAACCACATGGCCATTGACCTTATAACCAAGTCCAAGATGCTGAAGCGAGGTATTGTAACCAGCGAAATCGCACAGACCTGTTGGGGAGCCTACGTGTTTGATGCGAATAACAACCGTGTAACCACGTTTTTGGCCAAGATTACGGTTTTGGCAAGTGGAGGCGCCGGCAAGGTTTACCTCTATACAACAAATCCTGATATTTCAACCGGCGATGGTGTCGCGGTCGGGTACCGGGCAGGCGTCAAGGTCGCCAATATGGAATTTGTGCAGTTCCATCCAACATGCTTATACCACCCGTTAGCAAAAAACTTTCTTATTTCCGAGGCTGTCCGTGGAGAAGGAGGTATCCTTGTAGACAGAAGAGGAACGCGATTCATGGAAAAATACCATGCCTTAAAGGATCTGGCGTTACGGGACGTGGTGGCCAGATCTATAGACATGGAGCTCAAAAAATCAGGGGATGAATGCGTGTATCTGGATATCAGTCATAGACCACCGGAATTTGTTAAAGACAGGTTCCCGCATATCTACGAGACCTGCCTTAGATTTCAGATAGACATTACTAAGGAGCCTATCCCGGTAGTCCCAGCGGCACATTATATGTGCGGCGGACTATTGACAGACGAAAATGGTATGACAAACTTGAACAATCTGTATGCCATAGGCGAAGTCGCCTGCACCGGCCTTCACGGGGCAAATCGGCTGGCGAGCAACTCGCTTCTCGAGGCCCTTGTTTTCGCAAGACGTGCCTTTGAGCAGTCTGCCAAGAAGTTGGAGGAAAAAAGAGATACTCCTTTCCCGCGGGCACCGCAGTGGGACCCTGGAAGTGCCACTGACAGCGAGGAAATGGTTGTTGTTTCTCATAATTGGGATGAGATAAGGCGATTCATGTGGAATTATGTAGGGATTGTGAGGACGAACAACCGTTTAGAAAGGGCCAAGAGAAGAGTGGACATCATCCAGAAGGAGATCCAGGATTACTACTGGGATTTTACGGTGACAAGGGATCTGTTAGAACTCCGCAACGTTGCCCTGGTTGCCGAGCTTATAATCACTTGTGCCTCACTCAGAAAAGAAAGTCGTGGACTTCATTACAATCTGGATTATGTTTCCCAGGACAACAAGCATTGGAAGAGGGACACGGTGATATGGCTTTAGGCATATCCGTTAGTAATCGGAATACCGTGATCGGTAAGAAATTTCCGGCGGAGCCTCGTCTGGTTTTTCTTCCTTTGTGGGAAGATCTAACCAGGTCTTTACAAGGACATATAGCAGGCCGCATCCGATAACCGCCAAGGCGATATACAAAAGGCCCATGAAGATAATGTACTCAATATTCCACTGCCATTCAAAACTAAACGGAGTCATTTGCTCTCTCCTTAGAATCTCTATTAGGTGACGGGGTTTAGCTCCCTTTCTTTCGGAAACAGAGGCAGGTATCTATAAGCGGCGGAGAATAGCAGAATTCCGTAACCGATAACCGCCAAGCCAATGCCCCATTCCTGCCATGTGGGAAGGTAACCCCAGAACCTGTCAAAGGGCATCACGGGAATGGCAAGCGTCACCACAATAAACACGAATCGATTCAAAACAATACCTATGCACGTCATCAGGCAAGCAGTGATCAGCCAGCCTTCATGCTGTCGGGCCTTGGGAATTAATAGAATCAGGGCAGGGGCGATCCCGAAGATAATGATTTCACATACCACAATCCAGACGCCGTAAGGCCCTTCCCGGTAAAAATCCATAAATGTGAGGCCGGCCTTTGGAACCACGCCGTATATCCAGCCCAGGGTGTCGGCGATTTTCAGGACCATATAAAGAGAAAGCAAAAAGGCCGATATCTTTGCCAGAAGTTGGATGGCCTTTTCTGGGACGAGCTTCTTTCGAGAAAGCTTTTCAGTCAGTTTCGTGCATAATATGGTAAAACAGGGGCCCGCTGCGATGGCGGAAAGGACAAAAAGGAAAAATGTCCAGGGCCAGATGTAAAAGCCATCCCTGGCCGCGAAAGGTCTTGCGTACAAAACTCCGAACATCCCACCCAAAGATCCCTGATGGAAAAAAGAAAGAAAAGTGCCGGTAGCCGCAAACACGGCCATTGTTTCGTGGAGATTATGGCCAAAAATGTGAAGCACTTTTATTTTGTTCAATTGTCTGTTTTCAAGAATAATGGGCACAAATTCGATTGCCAAAACCATCAAATAACATGTGATACAGAAGGACACCTCCACGAGCATAGAGTGGATATTGGCATGCCAGAAAATAAACCATCCTCGAATGGGTTGACCAATATCGATTCCCAACATTGCTATGGCTCCCGAATAGCATATGAAGCCTATGATAACGGCGGCATTGATAATATTTTTCAATTCCTTTTTCCCGATGATATAGGTCAAAAAGCCCGTAAAGAAAGCTCCGGCACCTAACGCGATCACTGCGAGATCAAAAACAATCCACAAGGCAAAGGCAAAGACATTGCTCATATTCGTCTGATTAAGTCCTTTCCAAAGGCATAGGAAAGCGGATAGTGCTCCCCAGGCCAAGAGGCCGAGCCATGGTAAGGTCCATAGAAAGAATGCCTTTGTGGAACATCTTTTTACGCCTTCAGGTAACAATGGAGAATCCATTTATTTATCCTCCTAAATAAAATCGCTTGGCGATTTTACAGTGGTTTAAATTCACCGGGCAGGTAATTATCGGCCAACTCTCTCACCCAGTCTTTAGTAGAAAGGTAGTAGACTTTCGGTTTGGTGTTCAGACGTTCCAGGAGTCTGAATGCATACCGGCTCTTGATCAATTGTGAGACCTTGTGCTTTGGATTATTGAGATCTCCGAAAGTAATCGCCTGGGCTGGACAGGCTTCGGCACATGCCGTTATGTATTCATCTTCCTCAAGGTCCCTTCTCCCTTCCGCATAAGCCTGTGTTTTTGCCCGCATGAGCCGGTGATGGCAGAATGTGCATTTTTCAACCACTCCCCTCATGCGAGGTGAAACTTCAGGAGAAAGGTAGCGATCCAGGCCTTTCCCTTTCGGAAAATAGCCGTCCCACCAGTTAAAGTACCTGGCTTTATAAGGGCACGCGGCCTGGCAGTACCTGCATCCTATGCATCGAGTATATATCTGGCTGACAATTCCGGTGTTATGGTCCAGTTTTGTGGCTGTGGCAACACAAACCGAAACGCACGATGGTTGATGATGGCCTCTGCCGTCTTCTTCACAATGCATGCAGGGCCTGGGAAAATAACAGACTTCTGTATGAGGGAATTTTTTGCCGTTCGTGATTTTAAACAACTGCATCCAAGTGATACTTCGCTGCTTGTCCGATTCATCACTCCTGACAGATACATTGTTTTCCGCAGCACAAGCAATTGTGCATGTCCCGCACCCGGTGCATTTATCCAGATCGATAACCATTCCATAACTGTTAACGGGAGCATGTTTATTTTTCATGATCTACCTCATATCTAAGCCTTTATTAATCTAACGGGTGTGTTCCACCAGACAGGAAGGCCGCTTAAGGGATCCTTGCCCGCATATATTATTTCGTTCGGGTTGACGCCTTTTCCCTTAATAAATTCATCATAGGCTGTATGCCCGAATCCTAAGGGCATATATACATAACCGGGCATGGCGCCCTCAGATAGGTTTGCGCGAGCCCTGACTTTCCCTGCCGGAGATTGGATGATAGTCCTGTCCCCCTGCCTTATTTTGTATTTTGCCGCGGTTTCGGGATTGATCTCAAAAAAAGACTCATTCCCTCTGAGTTGTGTATCAAATAACGACTTATTGAGGAAAGGGGGATTGGGAGCCCAACCGCTGGACAGGGTGATCATTTCATAGGGTACCATCAAAAGAGGATATTCCGATCGCTTGACGTAAGGCCCTGTTTCTTCGTAATGGGGCATAAACGCCTCATCCCCTTTAACTCCGATTGACATTTCGCGTAATGCGGTATCCGGTGAAGTCTTTTGCGACATGGCGTTAAAGGCCAGCTCTATTTTGGAGCTGAAGAATTCAAATTTGCCCGTGGGGGTTTTAAACAGTGTTTCCCAGTTTTCGTAGCTATGTGCCGGTCGATGCCAGAACCCTGTGGACTTTATTTTTTTCCACATTTTCTCGAAAGAGTCATAGTCGGGGCTCCGTTCTCCTCCCTCTTTCAGCCGCTGCCAGACAGGAACGGAATCGTCATACTCTGTAAGGCCCTCAGAGGATTCAAAGAGACCTTTGACCCTTTCCTTCAGTACTTCTTCAAAGCGATTCCAAGGGAATGCAGCCCCGATGGGTTTCCCCAGCCGCTTTGCCATATCCAGGATGACATCCCCGCTGTGCCTTGTATTGTAAACGGGCTCTACCACCGGTCGGGAAATAGATAATAACGGATACTGCAGCCCGGAAGGCCAGGCACAGTCTTCCATTTTTTCAAGATAGATGTGGTCGGGCAGAATAAGATCCGCCATGTGGGCGGTTTCATCCTGAAAAGGCGAGAAGCTTACTATAAATGGGATTTTTTTAAGAGCCTTTCTAAAGGACCCGCCGTCGGGGATTGTGTGGACGGGGTTTGCCGAAAAGACAAGCAGGGTATCCACAGGAGATTGTGAGCTGTCACGAACAATCCTTGCAAAATCGTTTAACAGGCTTTGAGTAAATGGATGCCTCACGCTTCCGGCACCGTCGAGACGTGGTTTTTCAAGGCCATGAACGGCAATCTCGTCCAATTTCGCTTCCGGCAGAGTCTTAAGTGGAAGGGGATCGCAGACAAGCACTCCACCAGGCCTGTTGATATTTCCTGCAAGTGCGTTCAGACTGTTCACTGCCATGAATTCGTACAAACTGCCGTTCAAGTCCCCTTTTCCTTTGCCACAAATCGCAAGAGGGGTTTTTGCTCTGGCAAACTCTTTTGCCAGGGTAACGATGTCCGAGGGTCCCAGTCCGGTGATCCTCCCGACTTTATCCGGGGAATATCTGTCCAGGACCAAGGTCTTAAAGCCAATATGATCCTTTCCATCTGCCGAACTCCAGTCACTGAAACCAAAGCAATGATCGTTTACAAATTCGGTGTCATACAGACCTTCCTTAATGATCACATGGCAAAGCCCAAGAGCCAATGCGGCCTCCGTCCCCGGCCTTGCCGCAACCCAGTGATCGGCCTTTGATGCAGAGTTCGAGGCCCTTGATTCAACCTGCACGATTTTGACCTTTTTCTTTGGCGGATTTGTGTGCCACAGGCTCCACGCATTGATTACCCTGCCGGGTGACCCCCATCCTTCAATCAGCCCGCTTCCGAAACTCAATATGTAATCGGAATTTTCCAGATCATAGGCCATTGGGCCTTGAGTCCCCTGCATGAGAAGGCTTGCCATATCATAGGTGTCTTCAACGGTCGGGATCCTAAGATAATTGGGACTTCCGACTGCTCTCATCAGACGGTCTACAAGCAGAGATGTGGTTGACCTGCCGGGATTTCCATCCACCGCTGCAAGCCCCTGGGGTGCCCCCTTTTTTCGAAGGGTTGTGATTCGGCCGATTAGGGTATCAAGGGCTTCATCCCAGGTAATGCCGATGAACTTACCGGAACCTCTAGGCCCTACCCTCCTCATAGGCCCGGTAAAGCGGATACTCTCATTGTAAAGCAGCTGAAGCCCACCCATCCCCAATGGGCAAATCCCACCGGGGTTGACCGGATAATCGGTGCGGCCTTCAATTTTTACGGCCCTATTGTCAACCTTTCGGACCTTAATGCCGCAAGCACCCGGACAGAGAGTGCATATGGATTTTGCGTGGGTGAATTCACCAACAGGCGGAACCGGAACCCACGGCCAGTTTTGAGTCCATATGGCAATATCGTCCGTGAGTTTCCAGGGAAGCGGGGTCAGCTGGATACCTGCTGCTCCGCCGACGACAAATTTAATGAAAT
Organism: uncultured Desulfobacteraceae bacterium; assembly: GCA_964543315.1. Lineage (GTDB taxonomy): Bacteria > Desulfobacterota > DSM-4660 > Desulfatiglandales > Desulfatiglandaceae > JAFDHL01. Next base: position 25,061 of record CAZIXY010000008.1, read on the forward strand.
TCCTTCTATTCAATTCCATTTTACCTCCGTCGCAGCTTTAGGCCTATCTGAAATTGTAATAGTTCATTTTATTAAAAGGGCTTTAGACAAGATTACAAGATTAGCATGATCTTTTTCTTGTAAATCCTTATAATAAATATTGTCAGAATCTTTTTAAAAGCGGCGTAGCCGCGTTCTATAAAATTGCGGAGCAATTTTATTTATGACAGACAAAACAGGCGTTGTTTTCTTCGTGGCCTTTTTTTGTATGACATTCGGCGCAATCGTCCATCTTCATGCGATCCCAGGTCTTTGTTTTGTAGCCTGCTATATTTTTGCCCCAAATATTGATGCTGTAGCCGGTCAAAATATTGGCCCTGTAGGCCGGTAATTTTTCAGTTTTGTGATGGTCTCCGTGGCAGGTCCGGCACTCCATTTCACCCAATTGCACATGGGCGATATGGGAGAAATAGACACAATCCGGTTGTCTGTAATAGGAAAGCCACGGGATTTCTTTTTGTTCGGCCACGTATTTGTTTAAAAATTTTATCTCCTCAGGGGTTTCCCCTAAAGGTGATTCAGGATCATCGTGGCATTCCGTGCATTTGGCTAATCTTGGGATGCCCACGAAAGTGCCGTCATCGCGAAACTCATGACAATAGAGGCACTTTTCGGTTTCAGTATCTCCTTCTATACCGCCGACATCGGGATCGAGATGAAGGACGTGATTAAAATCCATGGGTTGAGGTTGTTTGGAATAGAGGGCCATTGGGTAAATAAGCCAACCCACTATCAATGCGGGTATCAGGCCTGCAAGGAAGAAGATCCATCCACTCAATGAGAATGGAGGGACAAACGTAGATTCATCTTTGCCTTTTAGAAGACCGGTTAGAAAGGAGAGCCATCCACCCTTTGAAGGATTTTCGGGGGAATTCGCTGGATTTTTCATTTGATTAGGCCTCTTATTGTGTTGATAACCTCGCAAAAGAACGCATTGCGCCTTTTTGCTCGGCGGAGAAGGGCTCTACCCCTCCCCCGCCCTCGGCCTGTTGGCGGTCGAACTACTCTGGAACCATCGGTTTTGGGTATTTACCTATAAATAAAGACCCTTCTTGTCAAGAGAAAACACCGGTCGGCAGGGTATGTTTAGATGTGATTAAAGATATCAAAACTTGACGGCAGATTTGCTAAAATTTTATTGTTTTTTAGGAACAGATGTCTTTAGAATCTCCTCATTCTTTTACGGCGCCTTTTTGCCGCTTTGGCCTGTTTCTTTTTCCTTTGAACGCTCGGTTTGTCGTAAAATCTCCTTTCCTTGATCTCGGAAAAGAAACCTTCTTTTGTCAGTTTTCTTTTAAGATCTTTTATGGCTTTCTCTATCTGATTATTTTGAACAATAACTTTCATGTTGTTTTACCTCAAATTTATTATTTAGGATTTGAATAAAAAAAGCACCTCACCTTGATACAATGAGATGCATTTCCTCACCTTCGAAAAAGGGATATCCCCTTAAGCTCGTATATTCTTCAGTTACCGGGGGAGCATTTTTTTGTCCTCTCTCATATTGTGAAGGTTTGGAAGCACTCGCGACATTTTATGGGGCAGGCCGGCAGTGTTGCTCCAAAAACATCTTTGACTATTCATAAATAAAGGATAACTGCCGGTCAATTTTGATCACCCCCTTCGCTTTTTAGTCTTTAAAAACCCTTTACCTGCAAATCTCTTATTCACTTCAAATGCGGTACTTTACAAAAATAACATAGATGACATGAATATATTCCTAATAACCTTTTTGTCAATTCTTTTTTCGTTGTCTATTTTTGCGCAGCCGCAGTTTTGCAACCGACTCTATATGGTAGGTATTGGGAAACATGTCAACCGGTTGTATTTCCACCAACTGATAATCCTGAATCATCTGCCCTATATCCCTTGCCATGGTAGCGGGGTTACAGGAGATATAGATGATTTTTTCCGGGGATAATGACATTACCTGAACCAGTACCGCCTTATGCATACCAGCCCGCGGTGGATCAATTATCAACACATCCGGTTTGGTGAGCGTTGTTGGGGAAAGTTTTTCGCGTATATCTCCACAGACAAAGACGCAGTTACCGATCTCGTTTTCCATGCAATTCTTCCTGGCATCCCGGACTGCGCCCCGGCTCATTTCCATGCCGGTGACGGATCGAACATTATGTGCGATGAAGATAGGGATAGTGCCTGTTCCGCTGTACAGGTCAAGGACTGTTTCCTTTCCGGTAAGCTCGGCATAATCCAAAACCTTTTCATACAATTTTTCGGCGGCCAGGGAATTTGTCTGGAAAAATGAGTTTGAGGATATCTGGAATGTGAAGGGCCCTATTGTGTCACGGATCATTCCGTCGCCGGTTAAAACGACCTCACGGTCTCCAACGGCAATGGAGGCCTTTTTCCTGTTGATGTTGTTCACCACGGTTTTGATATTTCTCATCCGGCGGGAGAGATCATCGGCGATTGGTTCGAGAATGTCCGGCCTTTCTTCTGAAGTGACCAGATTCACCATCCATTCATCAGAGGCATTGGAATAACGTATTGTCAAAAACCTCCAAAAGCCTTCGTGGGTCTTCAGGCCGTATACAGGTATTTTAGAGTCCTTTGCATGCCTTTTTACCACTCTGAGAATCTGATTTCCCATTTCAGCCTGGAGCAAGCAGGCATCTACATCAATGACTTTGTGATAGGTCCCTGGTACGTGAAGACCCAGGGCAAAGCCGCTTTCAGTTTCGCGTCTATGCAATTCGCTGGGAAGAAACCAGCGGCGGTCGGAAAAAGAAAACTCCATTTTGTTTCGATACGCGAGAAGTTTTTCAGAAGGAATCACTTCACAAATAGGGACATCCTTTAGAGACCCGATGCGGGTCATGGATTCCCGGATATGTTCCCTCTTGTATTCAAGCTGACGTTCGTAGACGACATGCTGCCACTGACATCCTCCACAATATCCGAAATAGGGACATGGGGCTTCTATCCTATCAGGGGAGGGGTCCACTAATTCATCAATTTCGGCTTCGGCATAGGCTTTCCGTTTCTTAAATACCCTGGCAGTTACCGTATCCCCGGGTATGCCGCCCCTCACAAATACGACCAATCCGTCCTTGCGGGCAACACCCCGTCCACCATAGGCCATTTTATGGATTTTGAGTTCGATAATATCGCCTTTACGCAATTTTTCCATCTTTAAATGATATCATTACTTTTTGAGGGTGACAAGCGGCCCGAAGGGCCCCATGCCGCCGCCTTACATCATTAGGAAGTTAAGGGGCATGGGGGTCTGTTTTCAAAAGCCGCATTGGATCACGTTTTATGGAATATTAATGAGGTATCGCATTTCTATATTGGACAGCCCCTTAAGGGATCCTTTGTCGTGGCTACAGTTTTTAATATGTGCACCGGCCGATTGTTTGCGGGAATGGGGGCGGTCGACACTTTTTGCAGAAGTCTGAATGCGATTTTTAAAAAAAGAGTGCCATGGCCCACTCAACGTACATAAGGATACGATTTAGAAGGCTCGACATGGCACTTTTCTCCAGGACGCATCTGCTCCTGAGTTGCAAGTGGCCCTCGCTGCGCTCTGCTGGAACGTATGGATGTTGATTCCATTAGGCCGTTGCAATGCAGAACGCGACTCGGGCCAGGGGATAGTACAGAGGAGCTTTGATCCGGAAGATGCGTCCTTTCGAAGAGCCCCATGCCATCGCCTCTCCGCTTTGTGCAGCCTGTCCCGATGGAAAACCGGGGCCTGAAGAGTGTATTTATTTCAGGGGCACTATTGATGGAGGGGTGTAAAATAATTTAACAGTTGATAAATAATTTAACAGAAAAATCCTTTTAAAACGGATTTCCTTGAGGAGACGAAAAAGCGTTTCCTAAGTATTAACGGAGGCTTAGCCGAAAAAGCCGTTTTGGTACGGATCTTGCTGAAAAATAAAAGGGAATGATACTTTTTTGGAGAGACCTTTGCAAAACACAAATATTGTCATTGCGAGCGAAGCGAAGCAATCTCTTAACACTTTAATAATACATAAGATTGCTTCGTCGCTTCACTCCTCGCAATGACTAAAACAGTGGTTATGCAAAGGTCTCCTGGAGCGAATGATGAGAAAAGATAGCGAAGTTAAGGAAAGTGGTTCGGGTTTTACATTAGTAGAACTGATGGTGGTTATCGGAATCATCGGCATTTTAGCAGGCGTTGTGACTCCGAATCTCATTGGGTGGCTGCCCAATTACAGATTGAGGAGCGCGGCACGAGACATCTATTCCAATTTCCAGAAGGCCAAGCTCACGGCCATCAAACAGCACTGTCTGTGCACCATCACGTTTCGTCAACCGGTTGGCGGGACGACCTATGATTATGTCGTGTTTATAGATAAAAACAATGACATGGAATACAATGCCGGTGATCAGGTCATCGCACATGTGCTCCTGGCAGGCTACCGAAGTGTCCGTTTTGATACGAGCCAGGGCGGTGGTGACGGGATATCTTTTACAAATAATGATTTGGGTCATCCGGCGATTGCCTTTCGTACCAACGGACTCCCTCGCAGCAACAGCGGCATTGCCGGCAATGGAAGGGTGTATCTGATAAACACCAAAAACCGTACAACAGAAGTCATAGTTTCCGCTGCAGGTAATATAAGGATTGACTAACAACTCTCTGTGGAGGGCAAGGACATATGCAGGACAATCATGATGGTTTTACATTGATCGAGCTTATGATAGGGATGGCCATATCGCTGATCGTTATGGCCGGAATCTATTACACCTACCAATCCCAGCAAAAATCCCATGACATCCAGATACAGGTTGCCGCGATGCAGCAGAATCTCAGGGCGGCCATGTTTTATATGGAAAGGGAAATCCGGATGGCAGGGTGCGATCCTTCCGGCAAGGCCGCACCTGCCGCGGCAATACTTACCG
>CAZIXY010000009.1:0-28381 GCA_964543315.1 uncultured Desulfobacteraceae bacterium
TGCCGCTTTATCATCAAAATGATAGGATGCGGCGCACCCTTAAGAATACGTGCCGTGCCCGGCACACAACATGTCATTTAAGTGGGACAGGGAAAGGCTGTGCCACTTTGAAAGGCTATTATTAATCGAATTATGTAGCCTTTCCGAATGTTTTTTATAATCGTTTCCCGGCTCCTTAATTCTTCGTTATCTTCAAATCACATTTTTGTTTGACATGCATGCATGATTGATGCATCATAATGCATATGAGAACGACACTAAACATAGAAGACAAGATATTGGAAAAGGCATCGCGGCTGACAGGGGTTAAGGAGAAAACATCTTTAGTGCGGCTTGGTTTAGAAGCTTTAATCGCTCGCGAAAGTAGCAAGCGACTTGCTAAACTCGGCGGAACCGAAAATAACCTACGCCCCATTCCAAGACGAAAATCTGCCTAAAAACTACTATGGTTCTTGTTGACACTTCAATTTGGGTTACCCACCTGCGTCAGGGTAACCGGCAGCTTGAAAAGTTGCTGATAGATGCTGAGGTTATGTGCCACTCATTTATCATTGGCGAGCTCGCCTGTGGTAATCTGAAAAACCGGAACGAAATCATCTCCTTACTCTATTCCCTTCCAATGGCTCCGACGATTGAATTTGACGAATTTCTATTCTTTGTTGATCAAAATCACCTAATGGGAAAAGGTGTTGGTTTCGTCGATGTCCACCTTTTAGCGTCTGCTCAGATGACCGGAGTATCACTGTGGACAGCAGATAAAAGGTTAAAATCTGCGGCAGATCAACTTGAATTGACCTTTAGAAAAAGATAACTAAGCGATCAACCAGACCGCGAGAACGTTGCCGCTTTTCCGAAGGCTGTTGGCGCGGCCGGTTACCTTTTCGATGGCTTTAAAAGCCATATAAATAGCCATATATTTATATTGACACCAGTTCTATCCCGCCTTATTATAACTACATGAAAAAACGATCTGATTTTGAGTGGGATTCTGCTAAAGACCAACTTAATCAAGATAAACACGGGGTCTCTTTTGCCTTGGCACAGCTCGCCTTCTTTGATCATAATCGTGTCATTTTAGAAGACTTGGAACATAGTGATGATGAAAAACGATATTACTGTCTTGGCAAAGTCTCTGGTGGAGTAATGACTGTAAGATTTACATACCGAAAAAACAAAATCAGAATAATAGGCGCTGGATATTGGCGGAAAGGAAAGAAAATATATGAAAGAGAAAATAAAATACACGGATGAGCCTATTGGAAAGGTGAAGGTTGTCCCTGACTTTCTTCCTTCACCTGAAGAACTGGCTCTAAAGGATGAAACCGTGAAGGTAACAATTGCCCTCAGCAAAATGAGCGTTGATTTTTTTAAGAAAGAAGCAAAAAAATATAACACTCAGTACCAGAAGATGATTCGCAGGCTCTTAGACGAGTATGCAGCCCACCAATGATACTATCCATAGACTGCAATTTAACTCGGACTGGCCTACCGTGCGCTTTGCCCGATCTCGGCCATCCGTTTAATTGTGTCGTTAATCAATGTTTTTTTGAATAAGCAGGAGGTGCAGCTATGGAAGAATTGAAATCAGGTTGGCAGGTTAAGGGGACATACAATGAGGCGTGTGCGGCCGAGGGACATCATCCTTACTATTTCGGCAGGGATGTCGAGGGAGGCTGTATGGACGAAATCAGGGTCAGACCTACACAATTGACAAAAACAATAGGTTCAGCTCAAAACTGCTTCTGACTTTCTGGATCGGCGACATACCGATTATGGATACAGCACTCGGAAGCGTAGAATTTGCTCTTCACGCTGGCAGGTATCCATCTTACGAAGCGCCTGGGGCGGGAATAGCCTCAGAGAATCTTTTCTATCTTTGGTATCAGCTCCATGAAATCAACACTCATCTCCAAATCATCACTCCTCTCCTCTCCTTTTGAGTAACGGGGACCGAAATGGAGATCAATCTTTATCCCCTTCCGGCTGCAATACTGATCCAACGATGATTTGGTCATGCTTCCAATGAGGAACGCACCGGTTTTTGCGCCCCATTCAAAATGAGGGCCGTCCCCGCCGCTATCGCCGATCAAGAAAGTTTTAGAACCCTCGATACCGAATTGACCCATGACATTCTGCGTATTTGCCGGTTTGTCCTGGATTTCAATAAGGTCATGATATTGACGGGAGGTTTCGTCTTTTTCCAAAAACTTTATCATTGGATTGGCGGAGATCACCGGCACATCAGGCAACAATCCTTTTTTGAAAACCCGATCGAAGTATCCCTGGGCACCCGTTGTATTGATCATGAAAAGGATATTGTTTTTGCCGCACCATTCGATCAAGTCAGGCACACCCCGGTAGGTCACAAAGCGCTCATCCAGATAGGTGTCCATCTGCCCTTCGGTAATCGGTTGGGGCAAAAGGGAAGAAATTTTAAGAGTTGCCTCCGAAAGAGAGATACGGTTGCCTGTATATGCCTTAAAGATTTCCTTAGTCTCCTGCTCGAGAGAAGGATAAGTGAAAGCTATGAAATCAAAAGGCCCGCAGGGGGCAAGGCATTCATTCCAGTCGGATGATATTATTGCGCGGTAACTGCGATTTCTCGTTTTCATAAAATGATCTCCCCCTTCGCTCCTCAGAGACAGGCGATGCCTGAGCGCATCCAATCAAAAAGGCTAAGCCATGTTTCTTCTCAACCCGGACTTTTAGCTAGTGGAAAACATTATTTACAAAACGATTTCCGAGTCAAGGATTTGATTTTTGAGTCAATAAGTTGGAGGGGAGAATTGGGGTCAGGCCTACCCAATTGACAAAGGGGTATTGATTTAGGTTAAAACAGGACTAAACTTTATCTTTGATATGCCCGGGATCTTTGATTTGTCAAACGGAATCAGCCATTCTGTTTTCGAGCGGTTAATGTCCAGCCTTATGAAGCTGAAGAGTCTATTTCTTGGGCTTCTTGCGCTTATCGCGAATGTATATTATTCTAGAATGACCGTTGCTCTGGACCCTTTTATCCATATCGAACAGTTTAATAGCTTCAGCAAGTTCGCCAAGCTTGCTAAATCCGTAGTTACGAGGATCAAATTCCGGGGCCTGTTTAGCGATATTACTGCCTACAACTCCTAAATGAGCCCATCCACTCTCATCGGAAGCCGCATCAAGGGCACTTCTTAGAAGAGATACCAGTTTGGTATCTCTTCTAAGCTGATTTGCGGTTTTCGGTTTAACCTCAAGCTCTATATTTTCCTGAAACCGAAGCACTTCCGTGAAAATGAATTTATCGCACGCGGATACAAATGCCTTAGGGGTCTTCTTCTCTCCAAAACCATATACGAGCAGACCTTCCTCTCTGATGCGGGACGCGAGACGTGTGAAGTCACTGTCACTGGATACGAGACAGAATCCGTCAAAGCGTTTTGTATACAGCAAATCCATGGCATCTATTATCATAGCGCTGTCTGTCGCATTCTTGCCCTTGGTATATCGAAACTGCTGAACAGGCTGGATGGAATTCTCCAGAAGCACGGACTTCCATCCGGTTAAACTCGGTGTGGTCCAGTCACCATAAATACGCTTTACGGTTGCAAGGCCGTACTTGGCGACTTCTGACAGCAGACCCTCCGTGATCGCGGGTTGCGCATTATCTGCGTCAATAAGAACGGCAAGCCTGTTTTGGGATTGTTCACTTACATTCATACTATCTTCCTTTGGTTGTTATTACGATCTAAACGGAATTTAATCCAGCAGATCCAGGACACACCGCTTCCTCAGTTTCATGGAGGCTGCACTGAGAATGGTTCTCATTGCCATAACCGTGCGCCCACGCTTGCCGATTATTTTTCCAACGTCTTCCTTTGATACCTTCAGCTCGATCACAGAACTCTGTGTTCCATTTATTTCCGTGACCACGACCTCCTCCGGGTTATCCACGAGCGCCTTCGCAATGCATGCAATCAAATTTTTCATATCTCCACCACATCAACTTCAGTTTTCCATTAAAAAAATCCCATAGTTTCCTGGTTCTTGCATCTAAACGTATCCGGTCGATCAATCGGAATTCACTTGCTCGTCAACGTCGTTTAAAACCTGATCCTTTTTTCCTTGCCGGCGGGCCAGTTTTTCCTTGGCTTTCTTCTTTCGCTTTATCTCTTTTTCCAGCTTTTTAAAGCTATGCCTATTGCGCTTCGCCATGATACTCCTTTGTTAAACATTTATGCCTGAGACGACCCTCCCAATACTCATATTCATATTAATGGTCTATCGAGAAACGTCAGGCTTCCTGTTGGACTGCTTTATTAATAACGCCGTCCCCCACCCTGCTTTCCACCTCTTCTGCCACCACCATATCCTCCTCTACCACCGCGGTTTTCGGTGCGAGGTCGAGCCGTATTAACCTTAATCGTTCGTCCTTTAAGCTCTTTATCGTTCAGGCCGTTAATGGCCGATTGCGCATCGGCATTATTGGACATCTCTACGAATCCAAATCCTTTTGACCTGCCCGTGTAATTGTCTTTAATAATTTTGACCGATTCAATCTCCCCGAAGCCCTCAAAAGCCTCTCTTAAATCCTTTTCGGTCACCTCATACGATAGATTGCCTACGTAGATATTCATTCTGATCTCCTTCCAATCTTAGAAAATATTATGAAAACCTGACACCTTTGTTTTTCAGTTTCGCAAGGGTTTTCGACGCCTCTTTATGAAGACAGTCTTACGTTACTTGCTTTAACCTCTGGCGATCCACGCATCAATGACCTCCTTGTCAAATCGCCAGACACTGCCGATTCGAACCGAAGGAATTTTACCCTCCTTACATAACTTACATATCGTTATTTGATGCAATTTTAAATATTTTGCCATTTCTTTGGTTGTCATAATCTGTGCCAAAATAGACCCTCCTGGTTAGTCTTTGTGGCCTCCTATAATGAATGATACAGAGGCCGATTCTGAAAATAAGAGCCCTTTTTTTCTCAGAGTTTTATGGTAGTCATACGGCTACCATTGGTTAAAATATGTTTTGCTCGGATAATAAGATGAGGCTGAAAGGCAAGAAATTTAGCGAAATGACATACGATCTTAAAAGAAGGGAAAAAATAAAGAGGGAATATTCGCTTTTTCAACCTTAAGCTATATACAAGCAGCCATCTTCATTATGCTATTTCAAGCTCACAACAGAACGTCCTGTCCCATCGGGAGCATGCTTAAGGCATTTTGAGTGGTTTCTTCATGGAAAGGGCCCTTCTTGCTCTTGGGTTTAAAAAATGGAGAAGATTAAAACCTTTTACTCCTACTGAAACCATTCAGCCAGCTTATATGGAATAGTGATTTTGCAATATTTTCAATAAGCACCTCTTATCATTGTTAAAATTAATTTAAATTTTCTTTATATTTAAATTATAGTATATTTTATATTAATAATATAATTATGTCAATTTTTTAATTTTTCTAATTTATTTTTTTGCGAAACAAGACGGGGTCAGCCCCGTTAAGATGTGACCCCACACATACGCTGGAAAAAAGGAGGGGTTTCCTAAAATTTTCCAAAAAAAAGGAATCATCTTCATTTTTTTGCTTTTCTTAGGCGTTTTAGGACAAGTAAAACTTATATAAAATCTGGAGCGATTCTTTAATTTTTTAGACACCCCCTCTAAAAATGCGACGGTTTCCTAAAAACACGCGGCCAAACCAATATTTTTACCTTGACTTCCTCACGCCAAATCCTATAATTACTGGTTTTTGACAGTATAATTCACGATTTATATCTAATTTTAAGGAAAAACCTATGGTATTCTGGCGTCTTCCACTCGATGCGGACGAGATTCAGATTTCTCGAGGCATAGTCCATATCATTGAAGACCGATGCAAGGGCTGCGGGTATTGTATAGAATTCTGCCCTAAGCAGGTCCTTGAATTTTCAACTAAATTTAACTTAAAGGGCTACCATCCGCCCGTTGTTGTCAAACCTGACGACTGTGTCAATTGCCATTACTGTGAAATTATCTGCCCTGAATTCGCCGTTTTCTCAGTGGAAGATCCGGCACATATGGAGAACAAAGAAAAATGAGACCGACAGTCCTTACAGGTGACCATTTTTTCACAGGAGACGTTGCCTGCGCTGAAGGCGCCATTGCTGCAGGATGCCGCTTTTTCGGCGGGTATCCGATAACTCCTGCCACGGAAGTTGCCGAACATATGTCTGCCCGTCTTCCTGAGGTAGGGGGGACCTTTATTCAGATGGAAGACGAGATAGGCGCAATAGCCTCTGTCATCGGTGCTTCTTGTGCCGGCGTGAAGAGCATGACAGCGACTTCGGGGCCCGGCTTCAGCCTGATGATGGAAAATATCGGCCTTGCCATCTGTATAGAAGCCCCCTGTGTCATTGCCAACGTGCAACGTGCCGGCCCATCCACGGGCCTTCCTACCCTTGGGGCTCAGAGTGATATGATGCAGGCCAGATGGGGCTCGCACGGTCATTATGAAATTATCGCATTGGCTCCCGCTTCCCCGCAGGAAATATTCTACCAGACTGTCACAGCTTTTAATCTGAGCGAAACATATCGCCTGCCCGTACTAATCATGACGGATGAAATGATAGGACACCTGAGCGAGCGCGTCACCATACCGGATGCGAAAAAAATCAAAACGATATTCAGAAAAAGGCCCAAAGGGAGAAAAGACCGGTTCAAACCTTACAGGCCTGATCCTGACGGCATTGCCCCCATGCCGATTGCAGGCGACGGATACAATATACACATGACAGGCCTCACACACGATGAGCGAGGGTACCCGGTCATGACGGCGGACGCGCAGTATGAGATGATGGAGCGGCTCATTTCAAAGGTGCGCAAGAATCTTGATGATATCATTCGAACCGAGAGTTACAGGCTCGATGATGCCGAAATCGTCATAGTCTCCTACGGGGTTTCATCCCGAACATGCCTGGCGGCCGTGGACGAAGCCCGTGAGCAGGGAATCAAAGCCGGGCTTTTAAAACTCATCACCGTCTGGCCTTTTCCGGAAGACCGTATACGAAACCTTGCGGAAAAGGTGAAGGGATTTGTGACCGTTGAAATCAACCTGGGCCAAATCCATCTTGAGGTTGAAAGATGCGCGGGTGGTAAGGCACCCGCTTTTCTGGTCGGGCACCCGGGCGGTACAATTATTTCACCGGAGCGCGTTATTAGGACCCTGAAAGAGGCCTTTTGAAAGTATTCGTCGTGAACGTTTTAAAACCATGAGGTAAAGCATGAAACAGATCAAAAAGTCCTCAAGCCATCCCCTGGATGACCTTCTAAGGTTGGATCGCATCCCCCATATCTGGTGTCCCGGATGCGGCATCGGAACGGCATTTTCCTCATGTCTGACCGCTATGAAAAGAAGCGGCATTGATCTTCAAAAAACAGTGATGATATCCGGAATCGGATGTTCGGGAAGAGGCGCCGGTTATGTGAACCTGGACTCCTATCACACCACACACGGAAGGGCCATTCCATTTGCAACCGGCATGAAGTTGGCCAATCCGGAACTTAACGTTATTGTCTTCAGCGGGGACGGTGATCTTTTTGCCATCGGCGGCAACCACTTCATACATGCCGCCCGCCGGAATGTGGACATGACTGTCATCTGCGTCAACAACTTCAATTACGGCATGACAGGCGGTCAGGTTGCGGCCACCACGCCTTTTCATGCAAAAACCACGACCACGCCCATGGGTAATTCCGAAAGCCCCTTTAACCTGCCTCTCCTGGCTTACGCCTCGGGGGCCACTTATGTGTCCAGATGGACCGTCCTGCACACCCGCGACCTGATGGAATCCATTGAAGAGGCCCTGCTAAAACGGGGATTTTCCTTTATCGAGGTCCTCGCTCCCTGCCCGGTGAACTATGGAAGAAGAAACAGGGAGAAACCGCTCGATTCCCTTAAGATTTACCAGGAGCGCACGCTTATCAAGAACAACGCGCAACCCTCGGAACTGGCTATCGATTTTGACAGTGGGATTATTTTAGGGAAATTCATAGACGAAGACCGCCCCACATGCGTGGAAATGTACGACAAGACGTGCCGGCCACAAGATCTATCGGAGGAAACCAAAGCGGCGTAAAGAATTAGCTCGCGTTTTAAAAACATAAAAAGCCATGGCGAAACAGAAAGATACAATGCAGGAAATTATCATTACGGGGTTTGGAGGCCAAGGAATTGTGTTGGCCGGTCGCATTCTCGGCGAGGCAGTAGCCTTAGGCGACCACAGACAAAGCACCCTGGTCCAGTCCTACGGTCCAGAGGCCCGGGGGGGTGCCTGTAGCGCCGAGGTGGTGATCGCCGACAGCCCTATCCATTATCCGTACGTGAGGCATCCTGACATCTTAGTATGCATGTCTCAATCCGGTTTCGATAAATTTATTGACCTCCTTGTCGCGCAAGGAACCCTCCTCATTGATCAGGATCTCGTAAAACCTCGGGGTATTCATAGGACGGTTTTTGCCATCCCCTCCACCCGTATGGCGGAAGAGTTGGGCAGAGTCATGATGGCCAATATCATTATGTTGGGTTTTTTCACCTCAATAACAAAAGCCGTTTCTGTGGATGCCGCGCGTAACGCGGTTGTCGGCTCTGTGCCGAAGGGTACGGAGGAAATGAATACAACCGCCTTTAATAAGGGCTTTGATTACGGTCTGTCATTACTGAAAGGTCAAGAAAAAAAGGCTAAAGGAAAGGCAGGAGCGTAAACATGAAGCGCTCGAAAGATCGTCTGCACAGAGTTCTCGTTATCGGAACAACACCTGCAGGATTGATGGCTACAAACAAACTGGGCGAATTAGGAATCCCCGTGACCCTCGTTGATCCGGATCCCGACATGAATGAAAAACTCTCACGGGAAGAATGGAGGCTGGATTCAGGGCTCGCCCTGAACTTTGCTCATCGTCCGGGACTATTGAGGATACTCAGAAACCCGTTTATCCGTTCGGTCCTACCCGCCGAAGTGAATTCAATCAAGCATACGCCTCAGGGATTTCGCGCGCGGATCAAGAGCCTCCAGACATTCATTGATCCTGACCGGTGCGTCCAGTGCGGTCGTTGCCTGGACATCTGCCCTGTCATCACACCTGATGGAAACAAACCTATTCAATTCAATGGCCGGAGAAGTCTTCCCGGTCGGCCCGTAATTGACAAAAGGAAACAACCGCCTTGCCAGGATAACTGTCCTTTGGGTGTTAATGCACAGGCTTACGTCTCCCTGGCAGCGGCCGGACGGTTTCGGGAAGCCCTGGAAGTGGTTAGGCGAAATAATATCCTTCCCGGCATATGCGGCCGTGTCTGCACCCATCCCTGTGAGGAGGCCTGCAGGAGGGGCGAACTGGACGATCCTATCGCCATCAGGGATATCAAACGTTTTCTGGCCGACTATGAGCTTTCCCATCCCGATGATATGACACTCCCGGATATTCCAAAGGGACCCAAAAGGATTGCGGTCATAGGGTCCGGACCCGCCGGACTTGCGTCCGCGGCTGACTTGGCTCGCCTTGGTTATCAAGTAACCGTCTTTGAGAAAGAGGCGTATCCGGGCGGTATGCTCCGATATGGGATCGGACCCCACCGGCTTCCAAGGGAAATTCTTGATTATGAGATCGAGTACATAAAAAAGATGGGGGTTCAATTTGTGACCTCCCATCCTGTTGACCTTGTCGGTGGACTGGATGAATTGAGAAAAATTTTTGACGCCGTTGTTCTCACGATAGGTACCTGGTCCGATCGCACTTTAGGCGTGCCCGGGGAAGACCTTATGGGTGTGGAAGGATGCATCCACTTATTAACAAAAATTTACCGGGGTGAGCTTAGCGAATTGAAAGAGGACGTTGCCGTCATCGGGGATGGAAACGCCGCCTTTGATCTGGCACGCGCGCTTACGCGTCTGGGCTCGAGTGTCACCCTGCTTACATGGTTCCCTGAAGATCTTATCCCGGCCGACAAAGATGAAATCAGGGGTGCGCGTGAGGAAGGCGTTTCTATCCTGGACAGAACCCAGGTCATCGCCTTTGCAGGACAAAACGGCAGGCTCGAAAGTTTGCGATGCAGGCCCACGGAGCCCGGGGAACCGGATTCACAGGGAATACCATGGCCGGTGATCATTCCGAAAAGCAAGACCTCGGAACTCTCCTTTGAACGCGCCATTGTCGCCATAGGCCAGACAGGTCCTTTTCATACTGGAAATCACGCAACCCGTGAAAACATAGCATCCGCCGGAATAAATGTCACCTCGAACGGGCTCATTGAAGTTGATGAAGGCTTACGAACAAGCACAGCCGGCATTTATGCGGCAGGAGACGGGGTCAACGGACCATCCTCCGTGGTGGACACAATGGCCTCCGGCAGGGCAGTTGCCCGCTCTGTCCACATGGACATCAGCGGAGAAAAAATACCCGCATCGGAAAAAACAAGGCCGGAAGACAGGGATTTCGCTGAAATCAAAACGGATATTCCCTCTCTTACTCGGCCCAAAATGCCCGAAAGGCAGCCTGCTGCACGATGTGACAGTTTTTCGGAAGTCGCCTTAGGACTGAGCGAGGCTCAGGTCCTCTTCGAGGCGGACCGCTGTTTGCAGTGCGGGATCTGTGCTGAGTGTCTCCTGTGCACAGAAGCATGCGGCCTTATAAAGGCTGTCAACCACCACGAACAACCGGAGGAAATCGTAGAACATGCCGGTGCGGTCATTATTGCGGACCCACAATCATCCCCTTCCATAAAGGGTGAGGATGTGATCCGGGCATACGGTCCCAAGGCTGCAAAATCGGACGTGTATGCCATGATTACGCGTGGTTTTGCAGCGGCCTCCAAGGCCATGATACTCTTAGGAGGGACATCTCACAGGCCGAAAGGTTACGGGATATCCTTTTCCCCCCCGGATCTGGAGCTTTCCCCTGAGATCCGAATCGGTGTTTTTGTATGCCGCTGCAACGATTCGTTCGGATGGCATGAAGAAATGGATAATTATGTAGGGCATCTTTCCCGGAAAGAGGATATCGTCCACGCCGAAATTATGCCCTCTGCATGCATTCCGGAAGGGTCGGCGGCCATCCTGAGTGCCATCAGGGAAAAAGGCATTACGCGCGTGGTCCTCGCCTCCTGTGTATGCTGTCCCCTGGACTTTGTGTGCAGTGCCTGCACGGATCAGCGGAGCCGCCTCAAAGATGCCCTTTTTAAAGAGACGGGTATCAGCCGTTCAATGGTCGAAACATGCAACTTGAGGGGCGAAGTTCTCCGTCAGCTTCCATTCAATCCAACGAAAGCCTTAGATCATTTTACAGGACTGATAGAAAGATCCATCCACAGGGCCAGACGCTTGAAGACACTCCCTTCTCCGGCAAGGACCTATAATTTCACGACCGCGGTCATCGGGCAGTCTGAAGCGGCCATAAGCAGTGTCCAGGCCCTTGCAGAAGCCGGACTTGAGGTATTTGTGTTCGGAACGCCCGACATTCCTTTCACGGAAAAGGGGACATACCCGACAGTCCATTTTTTTGAAAACACAACCGTCAGGAATATCAGCGGTACCTTGGGCAATTTTCAGGTTTATGTCGAATCCGACGGTTTCTCTCAGGTCCTTCAGGTTGGAGCCGTCATCCTGGGTGAAAAATCCAAACGGTTGATACCCTATCTACCGCAGGAAGGTCTGCCGAATCGCATCTTAGAATCATCTTTTCAGAAACGGGGCGTTACTGGAGTCCCTTTTCTTTATCCGGGCGCAACCCCCATAGCAGGACTTTTCTTGGCCAGTCCGCCAGGCATCCGCGTTTCAGAGAGAAAAAAGGGTGCCGCTGCCGCCGTGCTGGCGGCGGCAATAATGCCGCGCGGTCCCAGGCATAGCAAAGGATACACTGTTGTTGTTGATAAAAATTTGTGCCGAGGTTGCGGCCGCTGTTTTCAGGTCTGCCCCCATCAGGCCATAACATTCAAGGAGAACTCTGAAGGTGGTTGGTATGCCGTTGTGGATGCGTCATTGTGTAAAGGGTGTGGCATCTGTGTTTCCGTTTGCCCTTCGCATGCTGCGGACAGTTTTTATCGCGATCAGGCATACCTTGAGCAACTGCTTGAGGAGGTACTTGTGCAATGACGAACTTCAACATAATCCTGTTTCTCTGCAGTTGGGGGCCCCATGCGGCCTATCAATCCTTGCAGGACAATGCCTCGGATATTCCACCGGAAATAAAGATGGTTAGAATTCCATGTTCAGGGAGAATCACCAAGGCCCTTCTCTTTAAACCCTTTGAAATGGGCGCTGACGGCGTGATCCTGATAGGTTGCGAACCCGGATCCTGTCGCTACGGAAACGGGACCGCTACAGCCGAAAATAATGTTGAAGATACCCGCGGTATTCTTGATCTGCTGGGGCTCACAAAAGACCGCCTGCGTCTGGCCACATTCCTTCCTGACGAGTCGGACGCCTTGCTTGTTTTTTTAAAAGACTTTGTAAACCAGATAAAAAAAATCGGAAAAAGTCCGGTTGTTCCACCACCCAAGGACACTCCGATTATAGAAATAGACGACCTCGTAATCCAAACCGTTGCCAAACACGATGTCTATGCCTGCCAGGATTGCGGAAAATGTACATCTGCGTGTCCTTTAACGCTTGCCGGCAAACCCTTTTCTCCCCGGGCCATCGCCAATACCATCATCATGGGGAATATCGATTCCCCCTCTGTTCAAAACGACATCTGGTCCTGCCTCACCTGCGGACTCTGTTATGAACGCTGTCCTTCCGCAGTCAATTTTTCCGAATTTATCCGCGATATACGCCACATCTTGAGAAGAAATGGTTTTGACGGACACAAGGCCCACGGCGGCTTTTTCCAGTCCCTCATGCGCACCATGACATCAAGGGATCTCAAAATCAGGCACTGGGAATGGTTGCCTAAGGAAATACGAATCGATAAGGAAAGCAAAATCCTTTTTTTCGGCGGTTGCGCCCCCTATTTCGATATCTTTTTCAGGAATCACCTTGGAGTTCAGACCCGAGACATACTGGTGGACAGTCTTCGTCTTTTAAATTTCTTTGATATCTATCCGGCGGTCCTTGAGGATGAACGATGCTGTGGGCATGATCTCCTGTGGTCCGGTGACAAAGAAAACTTTTTAAGGCTGGCCAGATTAAACGTGGATGCCATACACAAGATGGGTATTCAGGAAGTCATTACAGCCTGTCCTGAGGGATACCGGACCTTTGTTCACGATTACCCTGAATATGGTATTGAAACAGATTTCAAAGTCACGCATATTTACGAATTTCTGGAAAAGGAAATTGATAAAGGTGCCGTAGGCTTTAAAAAATTGAATAACAGGCTCACATTCCAGGATCCCTGTAGGTTGTCCCGGTTTGAAAACTCCGCCGATCTCCCGAGAAAATTGCTCAATAGAATGCACCCGGAATCTTTTGTTGAGATGCAGGATCGAGAAACCGGAGCCACCTGCTGCGGCAACTGCGCCTGGATCGGGTGTGACTCATTCAGCAAAATCATGCAGGTGAAGCGCATAAGGCAGGCCCATGACACGGAAAGCGACCTGTTGGTGACGGCCTGTCCCAAATGCCAGATTCATCTGAGATGTGCTATGGAAGATCCTTTCATCGGAGAAGAACTCAATATGACGACAACGGATCTCATAAGCATTATGGCCAAAACTATTCAATGGGAATAGGAGGTCAGCCGTCCTTTTCGAGCCTGATGAGGCTGAGGTATCAATATGGAAACAAACGTCGCTTTAAAAGAATCACCGAACGTAGAGGAAGAACCACATATCGGAGTCTATGTGTGCCACTGCGGACTCAATATAGGCCAAACAGTGGACTGCGAAAAGGTTGCTGAAATTGCCTCACAACTCGATAACGTGGTTGTATCCAAGGACATCAGTTATGCCTGTTCGGAACCGGGTCAGCAAGAAATCAAGGATGACATCCTTGAGCACGGTCTGAATCGTATAGTCGTCGCCTCCTGCTCACCCAGACTCCATGAAGCCACCTTCAGGCATATGCTCAAAGAGGCCGGTCTCAATCCCTATCTTCTGGAAATGGCCAACCTTCGCGAGCAATGCAGTTGGGTACACATAAAAGAAAAGGTCGCGGCTACGGAAAAGGCAACCGACCTGGTAAAAATGGCCGTGTCCCGAGCGCGCCTCCTTTATCCGCTTCATGAAGAAAAACTGCCTCTTACCAAACGGACACTGATAATCGGTGGGGGTGTCGCCGGAATACAGGCGGCCCTTGACCTTGCGGATAGCGGCTTTGACGTCGTACTGGTGGAGAAAAAGCCGTCGATCGGCGGCACCATGGCACAGCTGGACAAAACTTTTCCCACAATGGACTGTTCCATCTGAATACTCGGACCGAAGATGACGGATGTCGGTCGACATCCCCGAATTAAGCTTTACACCATGAGCGAGGTGGTGGACATCAAGGGATACGTGGGCAATTTTGATGTAAAAATACTAAAAAGGGCCCGCTATGTGGATGAAATCGAGTGCACGGCCTGCGGTGATTGCGCCGAGGTTTGCCCTGTTGTCCGCCCGGATGAATTCAACCTGGGCTTGTCATCTCGCAAGGCCATTTACGCGCCTTTTCCACAGGCCGTCCCTTCGGCATACGTTATCAATGTCAACGAATGCCTGGGCCACAACCCTGTTGTGTGTGCCAAGTGTATCGAGGCCTGCGATAAGAACTGCATTAATTTCCATATGTCAGACGATGAGCTCGTGGAGAGCGTCGGATCGGTTATTGTTGCCACAGGCCTTGAGGTATATGATCCCACGGAACTCGATGAGTATGCCTATACACGTTTCGAAAATGTCCTGACCAGCCTGGAATTTGAACGCCTCATCAATGCGGGGGGACCCACACAGGGGGAACTTATTCGACCCACCGACAGACAACAACCGAAATCCATAGGATTCGTCCAATGTGTCGGGTCGCGTTCGGCCAGAAAAGGCTCTGGCTATTGTTCCAATATCTGTTGTATGAATACGGTAAAGGGCACCCTTATGCTCAAGGAACATTATCCTGATATGGATGTGAAGGTTTTCTATATTGACATCCGTGCCTTCGGCAAAGGATTTGAAGACCTTTACCGGCGCAGCCAGAGACTAGGGGTACACTATCTTAGAGGTCTTCCCGGCACGGTTGAAGAAATGCCTGACCGAAGCCTTCGGGTGGCTGTCGAAAATACCGTCACCGGAAAGCTTGAAATTCACGAACTGGATATGCTGGTGCTTGCCTTAGGAATCAAGCCGGCATCGAGCACCCAAAGACTTCAGGAAATACTGGGACTGCAGCTGACCCCCGACGGCTTTTTCCTGGAAGCACATCCAAAACTCCAGCCGGTGGATGCCGCCACAAGAGGCATCTTTTACGCTGGATGTGCTGAGGCACCTAAAGACATCAAGGAAAGCGTAACACAGGCCTCCGCAGCGGCAGCACGCGCCATCCGGTTAATGCACGAAGGAACAATCACCTCCGAGCCTATCACTTCGGAAGTCATTCCGGAAAAATGCAAATCCTGTGGAAAATGTGCGGAGGTCTGCCCTTACAATGCCATCACGGTAGATGTCAAAAAGAAAACTCCGGCCGTAGTAAGCACCGCATCCTGTGCGGGATGTGGAACCTGCGCTGCAGAATGTCCCTTTGACGCCGTTATTATGAACCATTTTACCGACAGCCAGATCCTGGACCAGGTGGACGCACTACTGGAAGATCGATCCAAGGAAAAAGTCCTCGTCTTTGCCTGCAACTGGTGTTCCTATGCCGGCGCTGACTTTGCAGGTGTTTCCAGGATCCAGTATCCCCCCAATGTGCGTCTTATCAGAACCATGTGCTCCGGCCGGGTAGATGAAAAATTCATCTGGCAAGGGTTTGAAAAAGGCGCCCCGGTGGTCCTGGTAAGCGGATGCCATATCGGCGACTGTCACTATATCGATGCAAATCACTGGACTGAAAAACGCGTAAAAAAGGTTCATAAAAAGATGGAAAAATTAGGCATCCGGCCTGAAAGGCTCCAATTGGAATGGATCAGTGCGGCCGAGGGTGTACGGTTTGCCCGGGTCATGGAGCGGATGGAAAAACTTCGCGAGCAAGTACCTGTAGATGAAATCTCTCAAACCATCCAGATCCTGAAAAACCGGAAGGAAAAAAAACCATAATACCGGCATTTTCTGCACCACAGGAACCGGTTGCAGCTAACATCCGACCCGGAGGAACCCATTGGAAATGAACCAAAGGAAGAATATTGGAAAAAAGTATTGACAAAATGTCAGTGAAAACTTTAAATATGGCGTTGGGGGAAAAATGATTATCGTTACACACATATTTAGCGGCTTTTATTATAGCAGGAGGACCTGCATGGCTTAGTGTGTGACGACGCATATATTTCAGAATCAAAAAAAGCGGAGCACATGCTCCGTTTTTTTTTGCTCCTCTCAAAATCCTTTGAGAGAGCCCTTAGGAATAGAATACCATGACAAAATCAATCTCGTCCATCTCATCAGCCCTTGTTCTTGGTGGTCGAAAAAAACTGGGGCTCCACGAAAGGCTGGGGCTTATCGGTCTTATTGAAGAAGGGATGCGTCTCGGAACTTCCGAGTCTCCTGTAATGGCCGACCTTTTTGACAATCTCTGGAGCCTTGTGAATAAGACCGTTTCCGGCAGCACAATTGACCGTCTGAAACCTGAAGATTCCCAAAACGGTTTCAGCGTATTTGAAATAAATGCCGAGACGGGAGAAAATCTCGGCCGGCTCAACATGCTGTACCTTAAAAAGCCGATTCCATGCTACTACCTGGTTTACGTGGAAGTTGCGCCTCCTTTTAGAAAAAGGGGGCTGGGCAACCGCATACTCGAATATTTCAGGGATTTTCTGATCAAAAAATCGGCCGTAGGAATCCTGGATAATATCATTTCAAAGGAAGACCCTACATACGATATCTATTTCAAGCAGGCTTGGGAACCGGTCGAAGCGATCATAGGGGATGCCGTCTCAAACGCCTGGGATAATTATATGATCTTTGTTCCTCCTTCGTTTCAGGGCAGGGATCTCAGGGAGCCCCTTACCAAACTGGTCTATCACCTTAAAAGAAAACGTGCCGCCATTGATATGCGGGACAATGAGCTGATGGTTCGGCGAACCATTGATGAATTCAAAGATCTTTACGAGGCTCTGCTCACCTATTTTGAAAAGGAAATTGGCAGAGAAAAGCCTACACTGCTCATGCAGTTCATGTTCACCCGTTTCGTGACCAAGCTTGTCGCTTTCAGACGCCGTATAGGAGAACTCCTCGGCTATACGGGCGGCGAGTCCATGGAACAGATCGTGTTGGCACCCGAGATCGCCGCTCTACCTGTGACATCCTACGCTCCTGAAGAACTCGTGAGCGAAACATCTTTCGTGGGCGGAGACAGGGAGTTATGGTTGAGGCTACCAGAGGATCTAAAAAAGCGTCCCGCAGCTGTCATTGAGTCGCTACCCAATTATGGCAGGCCCAGTCTTATGACCTGGTTGAATGAGCGACATCTCTGTCCGAGCCATACACTTGCCATAGGTGATCTTATGGATCTCGGCTTTGACCCCACCCGTCTCAAAGAAATCAATATAGACGGTAAATCGCATATATTCGAACGGGTTCAAATAAGACAACTGACGCATTTGGACAAAAAAAGGGGACTTCTGGAGCGTATAACATCCGAAATGCCGGGTGCCAGGGCCCGAAATGCCAGGTTGACGGCAAACCCCTCTTTACTGGTCATCCAGGACAGGGGAAACGCATACGTGTTGCGTCGCAAAATCAGTGGTATCCACTGGGAAGAAGCTATGGAACAACTCCAAAGCTCTCCCCATTTGAGAGACATCAATACCTCAGTAAATCTTGACAAGATCATTTTTGCCACTGTCAGAAAGGCCAAAGAAATTATTGCGGACCGGTTGGGCGGGGAAGATGAAACTCTCCTCGACAATATGGCCTGCTTTGTTTCATGGGAATTGAAAACAAACAGGCCGAAATTGATGATTGATTCCGAAGGCGTTTTTCTTGAATCTGTTTGGATGGCTTAGACGCAAATACAATTATTTGATCGGCCATTCCCCCCTCTCTTTGAGAACTTCCCGATAAATGCCCAATGCCTCGTTAACAGCCGGCATTCCGGCGTAAGTTGCCACCTGAAAAAAAATTTCCGCCAATTTCCGGGGATCGCAGCTTACGTTGAGGGCGGCATTTACGTGAAGCCTCAACTCATCAGCGGCACCTATGGCAGCGAGCATGGCACACGCCGCCATCTGTCTTTCAGGTAGGGTCAAAACAGATCGTGAATAGAGATTGCCTGTTATGAACATGGAAAAATCGTTGGCCAGATCCCCGTCAAATTCTTTCCACAATGTATAAGGGGGCTTCATCTTTACACCCTTACCGAAAAGCTTTTTGGCAGTTTCCTGAGTCTTTTTTCTTATTGCTTGGTCATTCACAATGTTCACCCTCCTTTTAAAACTCTCTCATAGGATTCTATCTCGACATGAGACAGCCTTTAAAAATGGAAATTCAACAAAGATTCACAAAAGGCGGGGCATGGGGCTCTTCGAAATGCTGTATCTTCCGCATCAAATCTCCTCCGGCCTTTGCCGCGGCCCGAGTCGTGCTCTGCATGGCAACGGCCCAATGGTATCAATTACCTTCCTTTGCAGCAAACTGCAGTGAGGGCCGCTTACAGTGCAGGAGAAGATGAGGCCTTTTGAAGAGTGCCGTGCCGAGCCATTTGAATGGCAGGCCCAGCACTGCTATTCGATATTTTTGTTCAAGAGCATTTCCTGCTTTTCAGGAGTCAAACCCGTCAGCCTTGATATCCGCCTCACCTGCCATATTGAATATGCGAAATTGACCAACAGCCCCACCGCCACGCCTATAACCAATGCATACCATTTCCACAAAATCCATCCCATCACACCAGCCAGGGTAATACACCCCAATAGAACTCCGCCTACGATCTGGGCCCTTTTTCTGGCCGATAAAATCAATTTTACCGCTTTCCCTTCTTCCACTCAATGCCTCATTTTATGAATTCAAATGAAAACCCCTCATCTCCGTTTGAAGAAAAGGGGTTCCGAAACAAATCGTCCTATCATCCCTAAGCGAGGGAAATATGCTCTGTCAAACGGGGATTCTCCCGTCATTATCTGGGCAATTATTATTTCCCGTTTATCCTGTCCGTCAATACAGGGGAACACTTAAATGTAACAACCCTTCTTGCATCCAAAATCAGGTCATCTCCGGTTGCCGGATTTCTTCCCCTGCGTTGTTTTTTTTCCTTAACGCAGAATTTACCAAAACCGGATATCAGAATTTCATCCCCGGATTCG
This sequence comes from uncultured Desulfobacteraceae bacterium, assembly GCA_964543315.1. Taxonomy (GTDB): domain Bacteria; phylum Desulfobacterota; class DSM-4660; order Desulfatiglandales; family Desulfatiglandaceae; genus JAFDHL01. The sequence continues at coordinate 19,382 of CAZIXY010000009.1, forward strand.
AGAGTTGACTTGATACGTTCCAGAAGAGTTTCCACAATTTTTGTCGAATTCTTTCTGGTAAAACCTTCTCTTGCTACATTTTCAACGAGATCCGCCTTTGTAAGTGCCATACGCTCTCCTGTATTATGAAAATTTTCTACATCTTACGGCAAATCGCCTTTATGCCGTATCCTGCCACTTCTTAAGGGCTTTCCAGCAACTGGAATATGTATCGAGTCGTTCCTGGTCTTTAGGATCGATCAACTTTTTGTAGTTGTCATAATCAATATCCATGGCGCATCTCCTGAGATACTCAGCCCATGCAATCTTTTTCACAGCCATCCGGTAGCGATAATCGGAGTGCGTGAATTCCAGGATCAGCCCCGTATCTCCCTCGATCTTTTCCGTCAATTTCTTGAGATCCTCCTTTTTACGGGCCAATATCATGACCTCATCAGGCTCACAGTAAAGATCGTGAACAACAGAAAAAAATCCGTCACGGGAAAAAACCCACATAAAAACTCCTCGCCGTATAGCTTGCGTGTGTAAGTAGACAAAAAAATCAATGGAAATGTCAATGGAGAAATGCACAAAGAACCCGGAAAAAAGCCCGTGTCCTTTAAAAATTTTCCCTCACAGTTTTTTCTAAAGAAACGTTGAATGAATTTAAAACCGAACAACCATCTGAAAATTCAAAGAATCTGGGTTTTCTGAATCCTGCCCCACGTATCACGCAAACCTACTGTCCGATTGAAGACCAATACATCATCAGAAGAATCCACCAAGTCTACACAGAAATATCCCTGCCTCTCGAACTGGTATCGACTCCCGGGAAGGGCACCTTTCAAGCTGGGTTCGGCACAGCAGGATGTCAGGCTTTCAAGCGATTGCGGATTCAAATCGGCTTTGAAATCAGATCCATCCTTATCAGCACCCGGATGTGCCTTTGCAAAAAGATGATCGTATAATCGCACTTCCGCTTTGATAGCATGAGCGGCAGAAACCCAATGCAATGTTGATTTAACCTTCCTCCCATCCGGTGCATCCCCACCTCGAGTCTTTGGATCATAGGTGCAGTGAATTTCCAACACCTCACCGGTCTGCTCATCTTTAACAACATTGACACATGTGACAAAATAGGCGTATCTCAGCCTAACCTCACGGCCGGGGGTCAGTCGGAAATACTTTTTGGGCGCGTCCTCGAGAAAATCCTCGCGTTCGATATACAATACACGTGAAAAGGGAACCTTCCGTGTTCCCATATTTGGATCGGTCGGATGGTTAAGGGCATCCAGATCCTCCACCTGATCCTCGGGATAATTGTCTATAACAACCCTAAGTGGTCGCAACACAACCATCACGCGAGGTGCCCGTTCATTCAAATCTTCACGGACGCAGTGTTCAAGGAGCGCTATATCCACCATGCTGTCTCGCTTGGCCACGCCGATAAGGTCACAAAAATTCCGTATTGCCTCCGGGGTATAGCCGCGTCTACGCAAGCCCGATATTGTAGGCATTCGTGGGTCGTCCCACCCTGTGACAGTCCCATATTCCACCAATTCCAAAAGCTTCCTTTTGCTCATCACCGTATAGCTCAGATTGAGGCGGGCAAATTCTATTTGTTGTGGATGGAAGATATTGAGTTCATCTATGAACCAGTCATACAACGGGCGGTGATCTTCAAATTCGAGTGTGCAGAGAGAATGGGTAATCCCTTCAAGGGAATCCGACTGGCCATGCGTAAAGTCGTACATTGGATAAATGCACCACTTGTCACCTGTACGGTGATGCGTTGCTCTCAAAATACGGTATATGACAGGGTCACGCATATTCAAATTAGAAGATGACATGTCAATTTTCGCCCGGAGAACCCGGGAGCCGTCTTCGAACTCTCCCGCCCGCATGCGCTCAAAAAGGTCCAGGTTTTCTTCGACCGACCGGTCACGGTAGGGACTGTTCTTTCCTGGTCTTGTCAAGGTTCCTCTGTACTCTCTGATCTCGTCCGAGCTCAAATCACAAACATACGCCTTTCCAAGCTTGATAAGCTGCACGGCATAATCATAGAGCTGCTCAAAATAGTCGGACGCATAAAACTCCCTATCCTCCCAATCGAACCCCAGCCATCGAACATCCTCCTTGATGGAATTCACATATTCTTCCTCTTCCTTGATCGGGTTTGTATCATCGAATCTAAGATTGCACAGGCCGTCAAATTCCGCTGCGAGTCCGAAATTGAGGCAGATTGATTTGGCGTGTCCGATATGCAGATACCCATTGGGCTCCGGTGGGAATCGGGTATGAACGCGTCCCTCATTCTTATGCGTCTTCAGGTCTTCCACAATGATATTGCGAATAAAGTTGGGAGGCGATTTAACATTGCCCTTCATAATATCCATTCCTCAACTTTCACTTTTATCCTCTTGAGTGTTTACTTAAGAGCTTATAGTATGGCCTTTACTTAATGCCTTGCGCCATGTGCCTTGGGCCTCTTTTATTTCTCTTCCTTTGTTATCCCGGACATCTGTTTCAAAATTCTTTCCAGGTTATCCAGTTCCTTTCCGTATTCGGCCCAGTTCCCCTCGCGCAGGCGAGCTTTTGCCTTTGTGTAATACTGAAGCGCCAGCGCGCCAAGATTTGAAGTTTTCGTAATTTGGGGAATACGGGGCGATACCCGTTCCATGACACCACCTTCCACATCTAAAACACTCGTCAGCGCCCTCTCCAGATTTTCCTCCATGACAACCCGATTGCCGAAAGCAACAATCACCCTCTTTAATTCCGGCAATGAAGCGGCTTTTGATCTGTCCGGGCCGGAAGAAACACCGGCCTGCCTGCTCTGGGATCTCCCGAAACGCCCGGATTGGGGTGCCCCGGCTCTTGGAGCTTCAGCTTCTTCCTGTTTGGCTTCCAGGTAAACCGGTTCCACATAGATAAAGGTATCCCTAATAGGGATAGCCAGGAGATTCCCTCTGATAACCCTTGAACCCCTCTGACCCCAAAGGCTTAACTCTCTTGAAATATCTGTTTGCTGATCAATTCTGGCTTCAATCTGCATTGGTCCGTAAACCAATTTTTCCTTGGGGAGTTTATAAATCAGCAGATTCCCGTAATCCTGAAGATCACTTCTAGCGGCAAGCCAACCGATCATATTATCCTTCTTGGAAGGCGTGAAGGGCAACATTAGAACAAACTCCTCCTTATCCGCTTCGGGAAGTTTTATGATAATGTAATACGGTTTCATTTCCTGCCTGCTCTCGCCATATATCTCGTCCGGAATCTGCCACAGGTCTTCCTGATTGTAAAAAACCTGGGGGTCTTGCATGTGGTATGTTTTATAGGCCCCCACCTGAAGCTGGAAAAGATCCTTTGGATATCGGATATGTTTTTGTAGGCCCGGGGGCATTTCGCTAAACGGTTTGAAAAGATTGGGAAATATGCTTGCGTATGTCTTAACAATAGGGTCCTTTGAATCCATCATGTAAAAGCAGACCTCTCCGTTGTAGGCATCTATGGTGACCTTGACGGAATTCCTAATGTAATTTATTCCCTTATTATTGAAACGATTAGAAGCCGGACGCGAATAGGGATACATATTTGAGGTTGTGTAGGCATCCAGCATCCAGTAAAGCCTGCCGTCCGACACAACTAAGTACGGATCCCCGTCATAGTCCAAGAACGGCGCAATGGCCCCGGCGCGCATGTCGATCCTGCGATTATACATTATACGGCTTTCCGGGCTTATATAGGCGGTGAACAGTATCTGTGGGTCCGCGAACTGGATGGCAAACAGGAGCCTCCTCACAAAAGACTTGATGTGGACACCCCCGCTTCCCTGATAGTTGGTATAGACGTTTTTATCCCCCTTTGGATAATCAAATTCCTTTGTTTTTGTCTTTACCAGTACATACTCAGCGGTCTTTTCTCCATAATATATCTCCGGGCGGTCTACCTTAAGATCAGCATCAAAGGAAGGGGGCACGTCTTTTACGAGCAAGTGAGGCAATCCTTCACCTGTGACCTCATTTACGGGGCTTACGGCCAATCCGTAACCATGTGTGTATGTCAGATGCCTGTTCACCCAGGTCTTTGCCTGGGATGGAAGTTGATTGAACATAAATTCCCTTGCAGCCAACATGACCTGTCGATACTTGTTATTTATCAGATATCGATCTACATCGACGTTGTTAAAATCATAATATAGCCTTATTGATTGAATCTGCCTGTAGGTCTGAAGCAAAGGCCTCTCGTCCCAGATCCTGATATTCTGTATGGTTACGTCCTCCTGCTCTATATCCTCGCGGCTCAGTTCCTCTTTGACCTCAAAATTGACTTCCTTTATCTTATTAAGATTATAGGCCTCCCTCGTAAAATCTATATTATAAGCGATATAGGGATTTTCCTTGGCCAGTTCATTGGGCTTCACCACAACCTTTTGCACCGCAAGGGGAACAGCGGTCCCGAGCACGAGGACAGCACCCAACCAGATCAGGCCACTCACCCAAATCAATTTTTTTCTGGGTTTAAAAACGTCCAAAAAGATAATAGCGGCCCAGGCCAGGGAAACGAGGCTCAGGACTCTGTATGCAAGCACCTTGATATGAACATCCGTATAGCTGGCACCGAAGGCCGGCCCCTGCGTAGAATAAAGGAGTCCGTAAATTTTCAGATAAAAACCCCAGGCTATGAGCAGGACAATGATACCGCCGAGAAAAACAAGGTGTTTTTTTGCCCTTGGCGCGATGCTGATTTTGGGGAAAGAGACGGTCTTCTCTTCCGCCTGGCTGAATTCCTGAAGCACCTGGAGCACGCCGTCTTTGAGATACCACACGATTGTGAGTACCCCGGCAAACAGTATAAGGATCATCAAACCATCCCGGATAAACATAAAAAGAGGAAGGGAAAATACATAAAAACCAACGTCCCTTCCAAAAATCGGATCCGTAATACCGAATGGTTCCTGGTAAATGTATCGCAAAACCATATCCCATTTAAGGGAACCCTTCGTGGCAATTATAAAGCTGGCAATGAGGACAAAGGCCATGATCAAGAGATTCAGGGTCCTTGAAGACAGTCCGAGCTGCGCAAAATAGCCTTCCTCGCCCTGAGAGCCCATCCCCGGGTCCTTTCCCGGATTATATCGTTTGGCTGCATAAACATTAACAGTTAGAATAAAAATCAAAAAAATCCAGATCACGGCACCAAACGCAAATTTTGCCAAAAGCATTGTCCAGAATACGGAAGAGAAGTCCAGGTTTTTAAACCACAGCCAGTCCGGATAAATGGAAACAATAGGCCACAACAGGAGTATAATCAGAAGCCCAAAGCCTATCAGCAGCTTTTTCTTCATATTCATGATCTCATCCCCACAAATTAAAAGTTGGTGTTAAAAAACAGGCCTAGCGGCCCATGCGGCAGGTCTCATGGGTCACGGCCTATCGCTTCTTATGCCTTAAACCGAATGATTGTTTCGAACCCCGGTGCTACTGTTCCCCGCCGGAATAAGAACCCGGAGGCTTTTCATCAAAAATACAAATCAACACTTGGAACCGCAATAGGGACAGAATTTGGAATCCGAAGGAATTTCCTTCCCGCATGAAGAACAGCTCATTTCGCCCCTCTGAAGCTTTATCCGCCGTTTTGACTCGGAGAGTATTTCATTGATCTGCGCCTGGCTAACCTTAATTTCCTTTGCAAAAGAGAGGATAACCTTTTTTTGCGACGCGGGGAGCTGATCATCGGCAACCGACATAAAAATCATGTCCTCAAGATTCCGAACCTTGTCTGAAAATCGGCCGACAGGAATTGGTTTGTGATTGCCGGCCTCAACGGTTTTTATCGCACTATCCAGGTCCTCCTGCCTCGCACCCATCCCCCGGCATATACTCTCCATGGCCTCCTTTTCAAGCGGATCGACTTCTCCGTCAAGTCTCGAAACAAAAACAATATTTGCCAGATATGTAATAAGATCTTGATTAGCCATAAGATATTTATAACCTCTTAAAAATTCGGCTGTCGCCTTTTCGGTTCCACTCTTTCTTTATCGCGCTTACTTCATAACGTGCTCCGCAATGCTATGAATACCGTGAATTTTTCTCGGATAATGATACCATAGAATGAAAGATCTTATGAGTCAAGCTAACGCTCATCCGGAAAAACAACGGAAGCCGGATGGAATTTCGATTCCGGCCTTTTATAGCGCACCCTGAGTTTTCATTATTGATTTTTATGCATTTTGGAAATAGTATATGATTACACAAAAAAATTCTGGAGGGAAGGATCATGGCTATCTTTGAGCGTTTTGCAAAAAGCAGGCTTGTCGATCAATTAAACAAAGAGGAAACACAGCTCTTCTTTCAAATATTCCTTAAGGGTAGTATCAAATCAGGAGAGTATGTGTTTAAAGAAAGGGACTCTGGTAATAAGCTCTATATCGTTCAAAAAGGTCTTGTTTCCCTTAAAAAGACCATTACGGGAAATGTGGAAAAACAACTTTCCGTGGCCCGGGAGGGATACATATTTGGCGAACTCAGTTTTATGGACGGTCAAGAGCGGTCCGCCTCCGCCTTTGTTGAAGAGCAAACCGATCTATTGAGCCTCAGGCGCAGCGATTTTGACAACTTTATCCAGAAATATCCAAAAACAGGCATGAAAATATACAGCAATCTGCTTTGCGTTGTTGTGGAACGTCTGAGGCGAACCAATGATGCTTACCGTGATGCTATCCGCTGGGGCCTTGAGATAACAGGCACACAGAAGCTGAATTTTCACTATCTGATAACCGAAAACGTAAATGTTCGCATTGAATTGATTACCAATAAGATTTTTGAAGGGAAAATACTCCAATTAGAAAAAAGCGAGGCCGGCTATGAGGTGCTTCTTGCAAATAAATTGGGTCAGCTCGCCCTTATACCCTATCACAACATTGCCCTCATTACCACGGCGCAATAGGTTGCACAAATACTAAGACCATACCCGCGGAACCCTCCCTTATGTCTTTTTCCTGCAGGGGATTTTTCACTCACTGTTACTTATCAATATTGATAACCTCGTAAAAAGTCGCGTTACGCCTTTTTACTCGGCGGGGAAGGGCTTCCCCTCCCCCGCCATTTGAAGTGAATTCAAATGGTTCCACCCTCATCCTCCCGCTTTGCGGGATTGCCGGACTTTTTACGAGTCCGTCAATATTAGTTCTTGTCTGTTTTGCGGGCAAAGTGGTATAAACCGTTGGGACCGGTTTAGGAGTTTAGTGTTGAAAAAAAAACTCATCATCATTTTTTTTCTGGCCGTACTTTTGGGTATCGGCACCCTTGTTTACCTTAGGCAGCATCAGGCCCAGACAACGGAGCTTTACTATTCGGGCACTATTGAAGCAAAACAGGCCGAACTTGCCTTTCAAGTCAATGGTAAAGTCATAGAACTCCCTGTTAATGAAGGTCAAAGAGTTAGTAAGAATCAGATTCTTGCCAAACTGGACCCTTCGGAATTCCTGGCGCGACGTACACAGGCCGAGGCAAACCTGAACAGAGCTTTAAAGGCCTTGCAGCAAAAGGAGGCCATATTGGATCTCTACAAAAGCACACTCCCCGCCCAGGTTGCAAGGGCCGAGGCAGCCGTGACAGCGCTTAAATCTCAACTCAACGATCTAAAAGCAGGTTCGCGTGTCCAGGAGATAGAACGAGCCCGTTTGGCGAGTCATGCGGCAAAAATTACCATGGAGCAGGCCCAAAAGGACAAGGAAAGATTCGAGAGCCTTTACGAAGAAGGGACCGTTTCTGAAAAGGAAAAAGATGACGTAGCGCTCAGGTACGAGACAGCCTTTAAAGAATACGAAAAATCAAAAGAAACTTTCGACCTTCTTAAGGAAGGGTTTCGGAAGGAGACAATCAGGGCGGCCGAAGCCAGGCTGGCCGAGGGTCGAGCCCTCCTCAAACAGGCAAAAAGCAACCTCAAGAAGATCGCCGCAACAAAAAGCGAGGTAGAGGTTGCCGTTGCCCTGACAAAGGCCGCCAGGGCAACGCTTGAAGTTTCCGAGATTCAGCTCGGATATACGGTGCTGAAGGCCCCTTTTGACGGTATTATAACCAGCCGTAATATTGAACCTGGGGCTCTTCATCTCCGTGGTCACAAAATCGCAATTGGTGGCCAATCAGATGGCGGTCCTGTTCACATATCTCCCTTCCCTTCTGCTTTCCAATTTTGTTTTTCCTGTAGTAAACATGCCGATGATCCTCCAAAAGGTTACCTATGTGGTGCCTGCCACGTACTTCATAGATATCCTGAACGGATTATACCTACGAAATCTCAGCATGACTCACCTCTGGCCGAGTTATATCGTTCTTAATATCATATTCCTGGTCCTCATAGTATAGCACATTCTTGAGCTTTCCAGGCATTAGCTTTAAAATATTTTTTTTATCCGCCTCACTCATTCAAAAAGTGGCAAATTTTACCAAATACAGGTTATTTTGGCACAAATATTTCCCATGTTTTACAAAAAGTTTATATCATGCTTGCCTTGTTTCAGAAATAAGTTGCCGGATATATTGATGATTTAGAATATTTTATCAAGCCGCTCGGTTTTGCACGCTTTTTGCATAGAGCATCTGCAGAAAAACATTAGGGGAAAAAATTCAATGGGCAAATCATTGAGCATCCAGGAGGCCTGGGATAACCTGGAAGATGATCAAAGGCAGTTCGATAGAACGGTCGCTGAGTTAAAAGCCAAGTTAGAGAATCCCTCAAAAGATCAAAGATCGGTTGATAAACCCAGTGAAGGCCGGGATTCTTTACAGAACATGACCAAAAAGAAAAGTTGATTGGCATACTCACGGGGCTTGTCGGTTGGGCGAACAGGCATCTTGGAAAGCCGTCACAAATATGACCCAGGTGGATAGATAACGATCAGCTCAAACTTTGGTTCCGACCAGTTGGATTGTCCACACTTCTTACCCACGAGGCAGAGTCTTTATTGATAACCTCGTAAAAAGTCGCGTTACGCCTTTTTACTTGGCGGGGAAGGGC